>CALFYB010000172.1 GCA_937952995.1 uncultured Caulobacteraceae bacterium | reverse complement strand
GATGACCGTTTTTCGGCCAACTTCTGGGTCCGCAACATCACCAATGAACTGGTCTATGCGGGCAGCTTCTCGATTTCGACCAGCCGCGCCATTGGCGGCACGCTCATGCCACCGCGCACTTACGGCGTGACGCTCGGCTACGAATTCTAATTCCCCCGCGCCTGCGTCTTGGGCAGGGGACTCTTAGGGGCCGTCGGTTTTTCCGGCGGCCCTTTTTGTTGGGGCAAAGGGTTCTGGCCACCGTGCGGGCCATCGGACTCCATAGGCGCCCGCCGCATCCCCTCAACCCTATCTCGGAAAACCGAATGCGATGGTGGAGCTGAGGGGAATCGAACCCCTGACCTCATCATTGCGAACGATGCGCTCTACCAACTGAGCTACAGCCCCGCATTCGAAATTCGCCCTTAGCGAGGGCAAATTGCCCTTGCAATGGGGGAACGCTTGCCCTGCGCAGGATTTGAAATAGAAGCGAATGGGAAGGGGAACAGTCAACGCCCCGGTATCACAAAAACAAGAGAGGAGCCTTCACATGGCACGCGCATGGTATTTCAAATCAACTCCCGATGGTCTGCCGACCCTCGACAATGTCGCGCTGGCGGATCTGCCGCATCAGGACCTCGGGCCCAACCAGATCCGCGTGCGCAACGCCTATCTGTCGGTCGACCCTTATATGCGCGGCCGGATGACGACGGTGAAGTCGTATGTCCCGGGTTTTGAGGTTGATCAGCCGATGACCGGCGGCGCCGTTGGCGAAGTTATTGAAAGCACAGCCGAAGGTTATGCTGTTGGTGACAAGGTCATGCACATGAACGGCTGGCGCGATGAAGCCATTGTCGACATCGCAGGCGGCGGTGCGCCGACGGATCCGCAAAAGCTGCCCCCGCTCAACATCCCCATTCAGACCTTCCTCCACAATCTCGGCCTGACAGGCGCGACCGCTTATATGGGCCTGATGAAGACGGCGTCGGCCAAGCCCGGCGATATTGTTTTCGTCTCCGCCGCTGCCGGCGCTGTCGGCGTTGAATAAAATGTGCGGTACAAGGTTCTTTATCCAGTCCAACCGCGTGGACAGGCCCTCGGCAGGGTCGCTGAGCGATAGGTCAATAGCCAGCTGCTGGGTCAGACACAGTACGAGAATAATTGAGCAATTGTCTGTAACCTTGGATGGTGTCAGTTGCGCCATCACAGCAAGGGTAGTGTCCATATTCTTTTGCTCGAGCGCCGCTTCCACTGCCTCGGCCACCAGACCCT
>CALFYB010000171.1 GCA_937952995.1 uncultured Caulobacteraceae bacterium | reverse complement strand
GGCTCGGCCTCATAATCCCAAATATAGCGAGGATTGTTCATCGGGATCGACAGGGCCGTCGGCATCTGGATGAAGATCGAGCGGTCGCTGCCGCCGCTCTCGAGCAGCAAGACCTTGTGCTTGCCGTCCTCGGTCAGGCGATTGGCCAGAACACAGCCCGCCGATCCGGCCCCGACGATGATGTAGTCAAATTCCGCGGTCATCTGTCAGAGCCTCAATAGGGGGCGTCAATATCGCCAAGGGCCACATAGACACTCTTGAGCTGGGTATAGTGGTCGATGGCGGCGTGGCCGTTCTCGCGGCCAATACCCGACTGTTTATAGCCGCCAAAGGGCAGCTCAATCGGGGTCACATTGTACTGATTGATCCAGCAGGTTCCGGCCTGGAGCTGAGCAATCACCCGGTGGGCGCGGGTCAGGTCGTTGGTGAACACCGCTGCCGAGAGGCCAAAGTCGGTGTCATTGGCCCTCGCAATCACCTCGTCCTCATCATCAAACTCGAGCACGCACATGACCGGGCCAAAAATCTCTTCGCGGACAATGACCATCTCGTCAGAGCACTGATCAAAGATGGCGGGAGAGACGAAATTGCCCTTGGCCAGCGCCCCGTCCGTCACCGCTTCGCCGCCGCAGAGCAGCCGTGCGCCCTCGGCCTTGCCGCGCTCGATATAGGTCAGGACCTTCTGCATATGGTCGCGAGAGATGAGGGCACCGACATGGGTGGCGGGGTCTTGCGGATCGCCAATGACCATCTTGGCGGTTCGCGCCAGCAACCTCTCCAAGAACGCCGCCTTGATCGCGCGATGGACAAAGACACGGGTGCCGTTGGAACAGACCTCGCCCGCCGAATAGAAATTGGCCATCAGCGCGCCGGACACCGCATTGTCGAGGCTGGCGTCGTCGAACACGATCAGGGGGGACTTGCCGCCCAACTCCATGGTCACGGCCTTGAGAGTCGTGGCGGCATCGCCCATCACCTTCTTGCCGGTCTCGACCGATCCGGTCAGCGAGATTTTCTGGATCTTGGGATGGCGCGACAAAAGCCGCCCGGTCTCGACGCCGCCCTGAACCACATTGAACACCCCATCAGGCAGCCCCGCCTCGGTGAAGATCTCGGCCAACCGCAGGGACGTTAAGGGGGTCAGGTCCGAGGGCTTGAAGATCATGGCATTACCGCAGGCCAGGGCCGGAGCGGCCTTCCAGCAGGCGATCTGGATCGGATAGTTCCACGCCCCGATGGCCGCCACCACACCCAGAGGCTCACGACGCACATAGCCAAAGGCTTGCGGGCCAAGGTCGACATGTTGCCCGGTCAGGGTCGCCGCAATCCCGGCATAATATTCAAGGCAGTCCGCGCCCGACAGGACATCGACCGCCGAGGTCTCTTGGATCGGCTTGCCCGTGTCCTGGGTCTCGAGCAGGGCCAGTTCATCATTGGCCGCTCGAAGTAGGTCCGCCGTCTTGCGCAGCACCCGCCCCCGCTCGGCCCCGGTCATCGCGGCCCAAATCCGCTGTCCGCGTTCGGCAGCCTGAACCGCCGCCTCCACCGTCTCAGGTCCGGCGATCTCGACGCGGCCAAGCACTTCCCCGGTCGCAGGATTGACCGTGTCAAAGCTTTGGCCCGAACCGGCGACGTAGCATCCTCCGACAAAACTTTGGTGCCACTGGGTCATGGATCGAACCTTCTAATTTACCGAAACTTGTCTGGACAGAGGGTGATCGACAAAGCCGTTAAGCCTTGCGCGCGCCGTCTCGTTATCGGCTTCCTTATAGGTCGCGCTGCGGTCGGTCTATCCGCCCTTCAGGCCGAGCGTCGCGTCCGAGACGCGTCGCTGCAAAATGGCCAGCGCCATGTCCCGTGCACGGCCCTCGGGTCGCCCAAGCAGGCTGCCAAGGGTACCCCCGAACAGACCCGCGCCGAGGGCCATGCTCAGGCAGAGCAGGGTAAAGTCCTCGACAACCGAGACCGGCATACCCGTCTGCTCGACCATGCGCGTTGAGAGCACGCTGCGGACCGCTTCACGCACGGTGGTCAGGCGCCGCGACTCTCCCGTCAGCTCCAGCCAAGCGGCTAAACGCGCAACCGGCTTGGCTTCAAAGGCGTCGAAAAGCGCTTCCGTACTTTGGGTGGCGAAGGCCGCCGGGTCGGTGACCCGGTCGGTGATGGCTAAAATCCGACTCACCAGACCCGCGATCATGCGAGTCATCAAGGCGGCTTGAACCCCGTCGATGGACCCAAAATGGTGCAAAACCGTGGCATTGACCACGCCAGCGCGGCGAGCGACCTCAACCAGTTTCAAGTTCTGAGGCCCTGATTCAACAAGGATTTTCTCTGCCGCAGACAAGATATTGTCTTGCGCTCCCTCCGAGGTCCGGCGCAACCGCGCTCTCGGGGGTGAGGATGATGTTGACATTTTTGTCATTATAGACAATCCTCCCCGTTAAGAAGTCGACATTAAACTCCACGCCGGGTGTCAAAACAATGCAAACTCCTATCGGACTTGCGGTGTCGCCGCGAGATATTCACTTCGCAACTGACCAGGCTCACGGACGAGCGTGGATGGCGGGTGACCCCGTCGCGACGGCGGTGTTTAACGCCCTCTCGCTGACCTTCCCCGATGGCGAGCGGCTGTTTATGGACGCGGTGCGCAATTACCGATCCAAACTGTCTGGAAAACTTCTGGACGATGCCAAGGGCTTCATTGCCCAAGAGGCGATCCATACCCGCGAGCATGTCGGCCTCAATGCGGGGCTAGACCGCAGTCACTATCCGATTGATGAGATCGAGGCCAATATCAAAGGCCGTTTGACCTTCCTGCGCACTCGCGGCCGCGTGGCTATGCTCGGTGTGACCATCGCCATGGAGCATTTCACAGCCATGATGGCGGACCTGTTCCTCGAGAGCCCTGAATTTTGGGACGGCGTACCAGAGGACCTTGCCCAACTTTGGCAATGGCACGCGATGGAGGAGACCGAGCATAAGGCTGTGGCCTTTGACGTGTTCCAAGAAATTTCCAAAAACTGGAAGCCGGGTCAGCGCTACGCCCTGCGCACGCGGATCATGGCGATCATGACCGTGATGTTCATATCCAACATCACGACCTTCGCTAGCATGTTGCTGATCGCCGACGGCATGAAGCCGTGGAAGGCGAGACTCAGTGTCCTCGGCTACCTGTTCGGCAAGCCCGGTCTGTTTCGCAAGAGTTGGAAGGCCTATTGGGACTGGTATCGCCCGGGCTTTCACCCTTGGCACCATGACAACAGCGCC
>CALFYB010000170.1 GCA_937952995.1 uncultured Caulobacteraceae bacterium | reverse complement strand
CGTGCGGTTCCCGCCGGAAGGGCAGAGCCCCAACCCGACTTCGCCACGGCCAGTTCCAGAACCGCCAAATGACGATCCGCGCCCGCCTTCTTGAAGAGCGCACGGCGATAGTCGACCGGATCGATCTTGGCCTTGGCGGCTAACTGGTCGATCACATGCTCCATGACGAGGGCCGTGTGGGTCGCGCCCACCGAGCGCCACCAAAGGACGGGTACGGGGGAGTCGGCAATCGCCACATGGGCGTCTACGACGGGCGTCGCCTTCAGATAGGGAGACCCGAGCGCGCCTTCGACAGCCGTAGCATCGAACTTGCCCTGCGGCATTGGAACACCCTTCATGACCGACTGGGTCACGACCGTGTGGCGCCAGGCCGCGGGATAGCCATCAGCGCCTACCTTGATGGCCAGGTCGTGGCGAACCATCGGCCGGTAGCGACCGCCGGTCATGTCGTCTTCGCGGTCCCAGACCAGTTTCACAGGCCGGAATCCGCCGATCTTCTTGGCGATCAGGGCGCATTCAACGACATATTCGGCCGAAGGACTGGAACGACGGCCAAAGGATCCGCCTGCGAACAGGGTTTCGATCTCTACGGCCCCAGGCAAGACACCCAGCGCCATGGCCACAGCCATCTGATCCATGGTCGGGCCTTGGCAGCCATAGGTCAGCTTGACCTTTTGACCATCGACCTGAGCGACGCAGTTCATCGGTTCCATCGCCGCGTGAGCCAGATAGGGGAAGTCAAACCCGAACGTGGTCAGGTCGCCTTCAAAACCCTTGGCCACATCACCATGCACGTCAAACGGCTTGGAGCCTTCGCGCGAGGCGGAGATTTTCTTATATTCCTCAAAGATCTCAGCCGTGCTGCGCTTTTCAGCCTTGGCGTCGTCCCAGGTGACCTTGAGCGCGTCGCGGCCTTTCTTGGCAGCCCAGGTGTTTTCAGCAACAACGGCGACGCCGGTGTTGATCTTGAAGACCTTGACTACGCCCTTGACCTTGAGGGCCTCGGTGTCGTCGAAGCTTTTGACCTTTGCACCGAACAGGGGCGCGTGGGCGACCATAGCGGTCAGCATGTCGGGCATATGGACGTCTTGGGTATAGACCGCCGTGCCGTCGCTCTTGGCCTTGCTGTCCTTTCGGCGAACCGCTTGGGTGCCGATCAGCGTGAAGGACTTAGGATCCTTGAGGGTGGGCTCTGCGGGCGGCGTCATCTTGCCGGCATCGGCAAGCAGGTCCGCAAAGCTCGCGCTCTTGCCTGATGGATGGGACACAACGCCATTTTTGACAGTGATTTCTTTGCCAGACACGCCCCACTTGGCGGCGGCGGCATTGACGAACATGGCGCGTGCGCCTGCGCCCGCCTTGCGAAGCTGCATCCAGCTGTTGGCAATGGCGGTCGAGCCGCCGGTGCCTTGGGCACCCATCAGCAGGTTGGCATAGACCTTAATGTTGGCGGAGGACTGTTCGACCTTGACCGTGCTCCAGTCAGCATCGAGCTCTTCAGCGACGATTGCGGCCAGGCCAGCATGGGTGCCTTGGCCAAATTCGATATGTTTGGAGATCACGGTCACGACACCGTCGGTGCCGATCTTGATGAACGGGCCAAAGGCTCCGAAATCTTGCTTCTTTGCGCCTAGGCCAAGCAGGTCCATGGGGGAACAGCCGACCAGCAGGGCGCTGCCGGTGACAACGGCACCGACCACAAGATCGCGGCGGGTAGGGGCGATACCGCTATGGTCGCCAGTAAGCTTTGATTGAATGTTCATGAGGCTCTGCCTTATGCCGACAGGGTCGCGGCAGCGTCTTTGATCGCCGCGCGAATACGTTGATAGGCTCCGCAGCGACAGACATTGCCGGTCATGGCGGCGTCAATGTCAGCGTCGGTGGGACGGGGCGTCTTGGCCAACAGGGCTGCAGCGGCCATGATCTGACCGGACTGACAATAGCCGCACTGTGGCACGTCATGCTTAACCCAAGCAGCCTGCAAGGCGTGCTCGCCGCCGAGGCCTTCGATGGTGGTAATCTTGACGCCCGCAAGGGCCTCGATTGGGGTCGAGCAGGAGCGGATTGGCTGACCATCGGCATGGACCGTGCAGGCCCCGCACTGGGCGATGCCGCAGCCAAACTTGGAGCCGGTCATCTTCAGTTCGTCACGAAGGACCCACAATAGCGGGGTGTCGGCTTCGGCCTCGACCTGAAGGATCTTGCCGTTAATTTCGAGCGCGATAGACATACGCGTTCGTCTCCTTGATGTTATGGAGGGCCACTATAGGCGCGTCGCAAATATCGATCTTAACGCTGCTTAGGTTGTTCTGCGACCGAAATTATAATTGGATATATAAATATGGATGCCTTTCCCGCCTTTTTCCCCCTCAGGGGCAAGACGGTGATCATTGCGGGCGAGGGCGAAGGGGCCCTTGCTAAGGCTCGTCTGTTTGAAAATTCGCCTGCATTGGTGCGTATCATCACGCACCCGTTGGCCTTTGCACCCGAAAGCTATCAGCAGGCTATTTTGGTTTTCGTTGCCCATCCTGATGAGGCCTTTTGTCTGACGGCGGCTGCCGCCGCGCGACAGGCCGGTGTTCCGGTCAATGTCGTTGATCGGCCAACCCAATGTGATTTCACCACGCCAGCCCTGATCGATCGAGGAGAGGTGGTTGCGGCTATTGGCACGGGCGGCTCGGCACCCTTGCTGGCTAGTCTGCTGCGTTCGGACATCGAGGCCAGAATTCCGCCAGGTGTGGGGCAGGTGGCAGAACTGCTTCGGCAGATGCAGGGCGAAATCCGTGCGGTTCTGCCAGATCTGGTCAAGCGCAGGGCCTTCATGCGGCGCGTCGTCAACGGTCTGGTCGCGGATTTGGCCATGGCTGGAGATCGG
>CALFYB010000169.1 GCA_937952995.1 uncultured Caulobacteraceae bacterium | reverse complement strand
CTCTCCCAACCCTCTCCCCCTCAAGGGGGGAAAGGGCTTTGTTTGCTTAATGCGCCTCGCAATGACGCGGCTCTTCACAAACCCTAGAAATTGACCCGGCGGCTCAGGGCTCCATCGACGACCATATTGATGCCGCTGGTGAAGGACGACAGCGGGCTGCTGAGGAACACCGCCGCGTTGGCGATGTCTTCGGGCGTGGCCATCCGGCCCATTGGGTTGCGAGCCATGCTGGTGGCGAACAGTTCGGGCATGTTGGTCTCGATGGTGTTCCAGACCCCGCCCTTGAAATAGACGGTACCGGGCGAGACGACATTGGTGCGGATATGCTGCGAGGCATATTGCCGGGCCAGACCCTTGGCGAAGTGGATCAGCGCCGCCTTGATGGGCCCGTAAGAGCTGGCATTGTCGGTCTCTGCTGCCGAGATCGAAGCGATGATCACGAACGAGGCATCGCCCGTTTCCGCCGCCGCCTTTTTCAGGAACGGCTTGGCTGCGTCGAACGCATTGACCATGCCCAGAACGTCGAGCTTGAAATTCTGTTCCCAAGAGGCCGGATCGCCGCCCTGAGCCATGGCTCCGGCGTTGGAGACCAGCAGGTCAATCCCGCCAAGCTCGGTGCCCGCATCGCTGATCCAGCCCTTCAGGGCCGCGCCGTCCATAATATCGACCGAGGCCCCCGTCGCCTTGACGCCCATGGCGCTTAGGGCTGCAACCGTTTCGGCCACCTGAGCCTTATCGCGCGCGCAGATCGCCACATTGGCACCCTCCAGCGCTAGGCGTTCGGCAATGGCCCGGCCAATACCGCGTGTGCCGCCCAAAATGACTGCGTTCTTACCCTTAAGCTGAAGATCCATGTCCGTTCCCTCTGGTTTGTATGGTTGGCGCGACGTTAGGCGGTAGGGGCGGCGAGGGGAAGGGCCAAGACGGTCGAAATCACCCCATTGGCCGCGCGCGCCCTTCGGCCTATGTTCAACCTCAAAGTTCATTGGGGGAAACCATGAAGCGCATTGCCATTCTACTGGCCGCCCTTTGCCTGAGCGCCTGCTCGACGGCAGCCCAGTCCGCGCCGGACCTGCCATCGGCCAATCCTGCCACCAGCCGCGCCCTGCCGCAGGGACCCATTGTTGGCTATGTCGATGCTGATACCGGAGCCCATGCCTGGCGCGCTATTCCCTTTGCCCGCCCGCCGGTAGGTGAGTTCCGCTGGCGCTCACCGCGTCCGGCGGAAGGCTGGACCGAAACGCGCGTCTCGACCAAGCCTGCCCCTTGGTGCCCTCAGATCCTGAGCGCCATGGACGGTGTGCCCAAGGCCCGGTTCGGTGAGATCGCCGGACAAGAGGACTGCCTCTATCTGGACGTCTATGCCCCGCCGATGACGGCGAGCGAGGCCTCAGCCGCGAAGCTGCCGGTCATGGTCTGGATCCATGGCGGTTCCAATACCTGGGGCCGCGCCGAGCAATATAATGGTTCGGCCTTGGCGGCGCGGTTTAAGGTCATTGTTGTCGTCGTGCAGTACCGCCTCGGCGCGCTCGGCTGGATGGCCCATCCGGCCTTGCGAGACGGCAGCAGCCTTGCCGATGATGGCTCGCCCAACTTTGGCATGCTCGATCAGATCCGGGCGCTCGAATGGGTGCGCGACGATGTTGCAACCTTTGGCGGCGATACCAGCCGTGTGACCATCTTTGGCGAAAGCGCTGGCGGTCAGAACGTGGCGGCGCTGGTGGCCAGCCCCCGGGCCAAGGGCCTGTTCCAACGGGCGATCATCCAATCGGGCTCGTTCCGCTCTGAACCGATGGCCGTGGCCGAAGGTACTGAGGGCAAGAAACCGCAATCAGGCCTCGCCGTGGCTGAGCGTCTTATCGGTGCCGGTCAGCCTGTGACAGGGGCAGCCCTTCGCGCCGTCTCGGTCAAGGCGATCTATGACGCCTACAAGGTCGGGAGCCGCGACGTGGACCCTTACCGCGTCATTGCCGACGGTATCACCTTGCCCGCCGCAGGTCTGGACTCGGTGATCGACAGCCCGACCGCCTATAATTCGGTCCCGGTCATTACCGGCACCAACCGCGATGAGATGAAGCTGTTCAACGCCCTGAACCCTAAGATGGTCAAGTACACCCTCGGCCTGCTCCCCATGGCTAAGGACAAGGCCCTCTATGAGGCGGCGTCGCGCTATCCGAGCCGGATGTGGCGGGCCAATTCGGTCGATGGTCCGGCCAATCGTATGGTTCAAGGTGGTCACGCGCCGGTCTGGGGATACCGCTTTGATTGGGACGAACAGGGTAAGGTTTTGACCACCGATCTGGGTCAGTTGCTCGGCGCAGGCCACAGTATCGAAATCCCCTTCGTCTTTGGTCACTTCCAGCTCTTGGGGGCCTTTGACCGCTTTGCCTTTACCGAGGCCAACGCGCCCGGCCGGATCGCCCTGTCGGACTCGATGATGAGCTATTGGGTCAATTTCGCCGCCACCGGCGCGCCCGGACGCGGCGTCGATGGTCGCTTGCCCGAGTGGAAGACCTGGTCCAACGCTTCGGACGCCGACCGGCTGATGATCTTCGATAGCTCTGCAGGCGGCGGCGTGCGAATGAGCAAGGATCAGGAAAGCGGCGAGCGCATTGTTCGCGACCTGATGGCTGATCCCACAATCCCTACCAACGATCAGCGCTGCGAGATCCTCGCCGGGGTCACGCGCGAACATCCCCAGCTGATGGCCGTTGCTGGAAAGGGCTGTGCCTCGGCCACCCGCACGGGCGGCTAGGGCTTTAAAACAGAGGGGGCGGTTGGTGCCAACGCACTGACCGCTCCCGCCTCTCGCCTTTTTTCAAGGGCGAGCGATAGATAGTTTTTAATACTGTAATTTGATCGTTACCCTACCTGTATCGAAGACCGATACAGAGGCGTAACCATCGTGATCCGTTTCCTAGGCCTCGCCGCCGTTCTGCTGCTCTGCGGCGCGGGTCAGGCCCTAGCCGATCCCTGCAAAGCCATTCCCGACAGCGGCCCGATGCCGACCTTCCTCTATAAGGGCCATAGCTTTTCAGGGCCGGTGGTTCAGGTGCTCGATGGCGACTCTCTCTGCGTAGCCGTCGGCAAGGGTCCGCAAAACTGGGTCGAGGTCCGGCTGAGCGACTTCTATGCGCCAGAATCTCACGAGCCCGGTGGTCCCGAGGCCAAGGCCGCCTTGGGCCGGATCGCGCTGGGCAAGGTGGCCTCCTGCGTCTCCAAAAACCGAACCTATGACCGCATCGCCGCCCGCTGCACCATCGGCGGCCGCGGCTTGGGTGAGTTGCTGACCGCCGCCGGAGTAGCCCAAGGCGGGCGAGCCTATCCGGGCAAGGCAGCGCCCGCCTCCATCTCCTCTCGCCAAGCCTTCACCACCTGCGCCGCCGCCCGAACCGCCGGTGCTGCTCCCCTTCGCAAAGGGCAAGCGGGCTATAATCCCAAGCTCGATGGCGACGGGGATGGGGTGGCGTGCGAGGCAAAGTGATCGCTTGCGTCGCTCCGTCTTTGACTTCGCCCACTGAAAACCCGAAGATCGGGCCATGACCCCAGCCTCGCTCCTCGACCTGCTTTTGCAGCCCGCCAGCCCCGATCACAGCGGTGATCTTCGTGCCTTTCTCAAGCAGTGGGGGCCGGGAACGCCTGCGTCTTCATCGGCCTTTGAGCGGCTGGTGCAGGTGGCCTTGCGGGCCGATGGGCGGTTGAAGGCCGGGTCAGCGGGCCATCAGGCGGCGATCCGGCGACTTTTCCCCGCCACGCCGGACGATGCCATCACTGCCTTTTGCGTCAGTGAAGATCAGGGGCCTAAGCCCTCGGGGATTCTCTCGACCCTGACGCCCAAGGGCGACGGCTTCGTGCTCAATGGCCGCAAGCGTTGGGGCAGCATGTCGCCTCTGGCCGATGTGCTCTATATCGCTGCCTCCATCGGTCAGAAGGACGGGCGCAACCAACTGCGCATGGTCAAGGTGGCGACCGGCAGTGCGGGCCTGAGCCTCGATAGCAGCGGTTACGGGGCCTATGAGGGCCACATGCCCATCGCCGACCTGACCCTGACCGACATCGCGGTCGAGGCCAGCGACGTGATCGAGGCCGACGCCTATGAGGCCTTCATCAAGCCCTTCCGTCTGGTCGAGGATGTCTACAATACGGCGGGCACCCAGATCGGGCTCCTGACCCTTGGGCGGCTCCATGGCTGGCCGCAGGCGCTTTTGGAAGACCTGATCGGTCTGATCGTGCAGGCCCATGCCATTTCCCAGACCCCTATGGCCCGTCCCGCTGATGTCCTGCTGATGTCGGCCTATTTCCGCGCCTCGAGCGAGCTTTGGGATCGGCTGGGCGCGGCTTGGGATCTCGTGCCGGAGGCCGAGCGCGCCGCTTGGAGCCCGCAGACCGGCACCTTGGGCGTGGCTGCTCGCGCCCGCGAGACCCGCCGACAGCAGGCTTGGGCGGCGTTTCAGGTCGCCTAATCGGCCTTGGGTGCTTGTGCGCGTCTGAACCTTGTCTAGGGTAGGGGCAAATACCCATCCCAAGAGAGGTCGCCATGTCGCCCAACTTTACCAACCTATTTTCCGTCAAGGGCAAGGTCGTCCTGATCACGGGCGGATCGCGCGGCATCGGCGAGATGCTGGCCGCAGGCTTTCTAGCCAATGGGGCCAAGGTCTATATCTCATCGCGCAAGGCTGGGGCCTGCGACGAGACCGCCAATCGTCTGATGGAGGCCTATGGCGGCGAGGTCATCTCGCTACCCGCCGACCTATCGACGGTCGAAGGCTGCGAATCCTTGGCCAAGCGGCTGTCGGATCTAGAGCCCAAGCTCGACGTGCTGATCAACAATGCCGGGGCCGCATGGGGCGCGCCGCTCGAGACCTTCCCAGAGGCCGGGTGGGACAAGGTGATGGACACCAACGTCAAGGGCGTCTTCTTCCTGACCCAGAAGGTCCTGCCGCTGCTGCGCGCCGCGGCCAGCAAGACCAGCCCGGCTCGGGTGATCAATATTGGCTCGATTGACGGCTTGAAGTCGGCGGCCTTCTCGACCTTCTCCTACGGCGCGTCCAAGGCAGCGGTGCACCACCTTACCCGCTTCCTCGCCGCGCACCTGACCGGCGAGCACATCCTTTGCAACGCTATCGCGCCGGGGCCGTTCCCGACCTGGATGCTGTCCACCGGCGTCGGCTTTGGCGGCGAGACCGAAGATGTCGATTGGGACCGCGTCGGCAAGGGCAACCCCAGCGGCCGCGTCGGCACGCCTGAGGACATTGCGGGCCTTGCCCTGTTCCTCAGCTCGCGCGCAGGCGAGTTCATCGCCGGTCAGGTGATCGCCTGCGACGGCGGCGTCGTCGGCACCAGCTAAGGCCGCACCTAGCCCTAGAAGGTTTCAGACCAGGGCCTGAGATCCAGTTCTTGGGTCCAGGCGCTGCGCTGTTGCATGTGCAGCATGTAATAGGCCTCAGCGATGGCCTCGACATTGAGCATGCCGTCCGGGCCGCGCTGCTCGGCCCATTGCGGCGCGAGGCTCAAGAGCCGCTCGCCGTGGATGCCGCCATCAATGATGACATGGGCCACGTGGATGTTCTGAGGCCCAAATTCCCGCGCGAGGCTCTGAGACAGGGCGCGCAGGCCCGCCTTGGCGGCCGCAAAGGGGCTGAAATTGGCCTTGCCGCGCAGGCTTCCTGAGGCACCGGTAAAGATCAGGGTGCCGAAACCCTGTTCCAAAAAGGCGGGGATAGCGGCCTGCGCCGTTTGAAATCCGCCCAATGTATGTTCGCGCCAATGGCCTTCAAATCGCGCTTGGCTGACCTTGAGAAAGGGGGCGGGATTGTTGCTGCCAGCATTGTGGATCGCGGCGGCGAGGGGCGCTAGGGCTTGGGCCTCGGCCACGAACCGCTGGGCATCTTCGGCGATGGACCCATCCCCGACGGCCATCGCCACGGTCGCACCGATGGCTTTCAGTTCCGCCAAGGTCTCAGTCAGCTTTTCCGCGTTACGTCCGGCGATCAGGATCGGGTGACCGGCCCTTGCAAACCGTCTGGCAATCGCCGCGCCGGTGCCGAGCGACGCCCCGACTCCGACAATGAGGACGCTGCCGAGGGGTGGAAGTGATGTGTCAAGTGCCATGGTCGTCGAGCTCAATGCGGCTGGTCGGCCTAAGGGTTAGGGGCGGGCGAGGGCTCTGGCCAAGGCTGGGCGGGCAAAACAGGCCGTTGCCCAGCGCTGGACATTGGCATGTTCGCTATAGTCAAAGCGGATGGCCTTCATCAGATAGATGACAGAGGCGACATTGAGGTCAGCGACGGAGAAGGCATCGCCCACCAGCCAGTCGCGGCCCTCGAGCGCGGCATCGAGCACCTTGAGGGGGCGCTGCAGGCTCTTGGTCGCAAACTCGATGACCTTGGGATTGCGCTTGTCCTCGGGGGTGAACAGCTTTTGAACGACGATCTGCATCTGCAGGGGCTCGATCTCGCTGATGGCCCAAACGCTCCACTGCAGGGCGCGGGCCTCGTCTTCTGGGGTGCTGGGATAGAGCGCGCCGCCATAACGCTTGGCCAGATAGAGGTTGATGGCCATGGACTCAAAAAGGTGCAGATCGCCATCGATTAGGGCGGGGATGCGGCCATTGGGATTGACGGCCAAATAGTCCGAGCCCTTGGAGTCGGCACCGTAACTGACCGGGACATGTTCGTAATCGATCCCCGTTTCCTCGATGCCCCAGATGGCGCGGATCGCACGGGAGCCAGAAATGCCGAACAGTTTGGGCTTGGTCACGGGTTTCGTCCCTAAAGTCTAATGGTTTGGTTGGCCCTCAGTGTGGAGTGGTCGATGGTGATGTCAACCAACGGTTATGGGCCTTGCGCCTTTGGGCGCTTGGCGTCAGGCTAAGGTCTTGAACCTAATGGACACCTGATGAGCGCGAGACCGATGACGGAACCTCACAATGAGCGGTTTAAGGCCGAGGATGTGGCCACGTGGCGGCGCGATGGCGTAGCCCTGATCAAGGACTTCTACACCGCCGAAGAGGTCGCGGCCGTGCGGGCCGACTTTGAAGCTGTCTTTGGTCGAACATCCGGCGCTGACGAGGCGGTTGATCGCAAGAAGGGCGAAGAGATCGGCCGGTTCAATGACGCTCAGTTCAAGACGATCAATTCCATCCCCTTTAACTGTTCACCGGCCCTGAACCTGATTGGCGTCCATCCGGCTCTGATCGCGTTTGCCAAGGCCGCGCTCAACACCGATGAGGTTCACCTTTATCAGTGTCAGGCTTGGGCCAAGTTCACCGGTGATGCCGACTATGATCAGCCGTTCCACTGTGATTTCGTCAACCACACCCTGACCGTTCCGTCAGAAGACACGACCAAAAATTCGGTGACCGTGATCTCCTATTTCACCGATGTCACCGATGCTCTGGGGGCCATGCACTATGTCACCCGTCCTGATAGCCAGACCGTGACCGGCGCGGACGGGACCTTGGTCTATGAGCGCGAGTTCCAAGCGGGCCTGCAAAAGGCCCTGATGCCGCTTAGCCGGTCGAGCGCTTCAACGGCGGGGACCGCAGTGCCCTATGCCATCGACGTCTTTCATCGCGGCACCAACCTGACCGAGCCGGGCGGGGTGCGCTATGCGGTGATGGCCTGTTTCAAACGGGCCGATGATGACAGCATCGGCTACACGGCTTGGCCCTATCATCACCTGATGCCGTGGGGCCAGATCTTCAACCATGCCACGCCCGATCAACTGGCCTGCTTTGGCGTCAAGCGGCCCGGCCACCCGTTCTGGACTGAGGCCACCTTGGCGATGGCTCAGGTGCGCTATCCCGGATGGGATCTGACGCCCTATCGTGAGGCGATGGGGTGAACGGTCTCGATGGCCTCGCCAATGGGGACTTTGTCATCGGGCCGGACTATTCACCTGATCAGACCGGCCCAGCCGATGCGGCCTGCGGCAAGGTCTATGCCTTTGTGATGGAGTCGCGCGATAGCCGGATCTATCCGGGCATCAAGCGCATCGACAATGAGATCACCCGCCGCCGCGACGCCTTCGGCAACCGCATAGCCGCGCTGGACCATGAGCAGTCAGAGCCTGCGCCCTATCGGCGGACGGTCTGGGTCTATGTCCCGGCTCAATATGATGCAGGAACGCCAGCGCCGTTCATTCTTGCACAGG
>CALFYB010000168.1 GCA_937952995.1 uncultured Caulobacteraceae bacterium | reverse complement strand
CGTCGACAGGAAGGGCTCCGGTTTCCGGGGTTCCGGCAATGAAGGATCCGGTAATGACCACTTCTTCGACGGTTGTGGCGGTCGACTTCGACGCACTGTCTGCCGCAAGGGCAGCTGAACCCGCCCCCAGGACAAGAGTTGCGGCCAATAGCGAGCCGCCACAGAAATAGCTGATCTTGGACATCCTGGTTCCTCCCTGAGGATATGTCAGCCGATCTTGCGTCGGCCGTTGAAGACTCGATCATTGATCGGACTTTCAAATCAATCCAGCAATTTTTTTCGGGACTGGAATTACTTGGGGGTCTCCAGACAGGAACCTGGCGGGTGTATCTCAAGAAATACTGACCCCGAGCCAGGGCGAGGGCTGAAAGAATGGTCGCCCGGGCGCGTCGGACGACTCGCCGGTTTATAATGAAGGTCGGATGGAAAATGGTGGACGTGACAGGGATTGAACCTGTGACCCCCTCGATGTCAACGAGGTGCTCTCCCGCTGAGCTACGCGTCCGACCGGGCTCCGGTGAGGAGCGGGAAGCGGGGATATACAGACCTGACGCGCTCAAGGCAAGCGGCTCTGGTGGGGAAATGTGAAAGGTCGCAAATAGGCGGCCTTTAGGCGGCCATCAGCTTTTCAACTTCGGTGACGATCTCACGCAGGTGGATCGGCTTTGCCAACACCTTGGAGCCTTGCGGAGTCTGGTTGGCCGAGGACAGGGCGACGGCTGCAAAACCTGTGATGAACATGATACGCATGTCGGGTTGGCGTGCTGCGGCGAGGCGCGCCACCTCGATGCCGTCCATTCCGGGCATAACAATATCGGTTAAAAGCAGGTCCCAGCGATCATCAAGCTCGGCGACTGCCTCTTCGCCATCAGCGCAGGCCTTGACCTCAAATCCGGCGCGTTCGAGCGCGCGCGCAAGAAAGCCACGCAGGGACTCGTCGTCTTCGGCCAGCAGGATTCGCGTCATGTCATATCCATAGTCGTTTGGCCCGATTGCAGGCCTTCATCGTCGTGCGAGCGCGCAGCCTAGGCGACAAGGTGTAAAGCCGAGATAAATCCTACGCCCTTGAGCCCGTTGGATTGACCCCTTAAGCCAAGGTCGTGATTATGGGGTTAATGACCTCGCCTGACCCCTTTACCTTCATCGCGCTTGACCCTGACCCTGCACCCTTCGTTCTGACGAGGGCGGCGCAGTCTCGCCCCTTGGTTTTTGCCTCTCCCCATTCTGGCCGACATTATCCCGCCTCTCTGATGGCAGCGACGCGGCTTGATGGGCTGTCGATCCGTCAGTCCGAGGACGGTTATGTCGATCAACTCATTGCTGGCGGACAGGACCACGGGGCGAGCTTGATCGCGGCGAGCTATGGCCGTGCCTATTTGGATGTGAACCGATCGCCGCTCGAGCTAGACCCGGATATGTTTGAAGGGGACCTGCCGCCGGATCAGGTGCGGGCCTCGGCGCGGGTGTCCGCAGGCCTTGGTGTCATCGCCAAGATCGTCGGGGAAGGACAAGAGATCTATCGCCGTCGGCTTGCCCCGGCAGACGCTCAAGCGCGGATCAGCGCCATCCATCAACCCTATCATGCCGCCCTAAGCGACCTGCTAGATCAGACAGGCCGGGCTCATGGGCTGGTGGTTCTGATCGACTGGCACTCTATGCCATCCGCGGCCTCTGGCGGGGGATGGGGGCGGGCGGGCAGCGATTTTGTGCTGGGCGATCGCCACGGCACCTCATGTGGTTCTGGCCTGACCCGTCTGGTGGACGAAAGCCTGACGCGCATGGGCTATCAGGTGGCGCGAAATAGTCCCTATGCCGGGGGATATACCACTGAGTACTATGGCCAGCCGTCCAAGGGCATCCACGCCCTTCAGATCGAAATCAATCGTCGCCTCTATCTGAATGAGGCCGATATGACCTTGAGCTCAGGCTTTGTCAGCCTGAAGCGTAATCTGGATCGTTTAATTGGGCTTTTGGCGGCAACCAATTGGACCGAGCGCCTCGGATAGGGCGACTTTGCTCGACCACTCCTGCTGATGGTCAGAATTTTGGTCAAAAAAAAGCCGCGCCAATCAGGCGCGGCCAGTCATTAGGGAGGAAACGCCCAGGAAGGGCAGAGGCATCAGCGACGCCTCACAGGACCTATCTAATGTGCGATGCACAAATTATCAAGCGCAAAACAACCTGAAAAACGCATTTTTATCGACTTTTTTAGCGGTAGGGCCCGTTTAATTATATTAATCAAGTGGATAATAAACCGCGACCCAATTGCTGCGCTGCAATATTTTCGTGCTGACGAGCTCGGGCGGCGCGGATTTCGCGTTTCTCGACCTTGGCTCCTTCAGGGAAATGAGCGTGCGGCACCGAAAAGCAAGGCTTGATGGGTGAAATTTTTCAGCATGTCGCGAGACCCGCTGCCGCTAAATGGTGACTGTTGTGCACCGATTCTAGAGTTTCGAGCGTGTCGGGGTGGCTTTGTTGGCCGCAGTCGCGTACAAGCCGCGCGCCTCTTTCATTTCGCACTCGCACAAAATCGGTTCTTAAACCATGTCCACTGCCACCCAGCCTATGCGTAACATCGCTATCATTGCTCACGTTGACCACGGCAAAACCACGCTGGTCGATCAGCTTCTTGCGCAGTCGGGGGTTTTCCGAGCCAACGAAGCGACCGTTGAGCGGGCGATGGACTCCAATGATCAGGAGCGTGAGCGCGGCATCACCATTCTGGCCAAGTGCACCAGTGTGCTTTGGAATGGCGAGGCGGGCGAAACCCGCATCAATATCATCGACACCCCCGGCCACGCCGACTTCGGCGGCGAGGTGGAGCGTATCCTCGGCATGGTGGATGGTTGTCTGCTGCTGGTGGACGCCGAAGAGGGCGTTATGCCCCAGACCAAGTTCGTGCTCGGCAAGGCCTTGAAGCTCGGCCTTCGCCCCATTCTGGTGCTGAACAAGGTTGACCGGCCGCACGCCGATCCTGACCGGGTTTTGAACGACACGTTCGACCTGTTCGCTGCCCTCGGCGCGACAGACGAGCAGTTGGACTTCCCGCACCTCTATGCTTCGGGCAAAGAGGGCTGGGCGGTCAACGATATGAACCATCCGCGTGAAACGCTCGCCGCGCTCTATGACAAGATCGTTGAGCATGTGCCGAGCCCCAAGGCCGCTGAGCGCTCGGAAGAGCCGGGCCAAATGCTGGCGGTTCTGGTCGAAAATGACCCCTTCTTGGGCCGTCTTCTCACCGGACGCGTTGAAGCGGGCCGGATTAAGCCAGGTATGGCGATTAAGGCCCTGTCACGTGACGGCACTGAAATTGAGCGCGGCCGCGTGACCAAGATCCTCGCCTTCCGTGGCCTGAAGCGTCAGCCCATCGACGAGGCCGAAGCCGGTGACATCGTCGCCATCGCCGGTCTGTCCAAGGCCACCGTTGCCGATACCATCTGCGATTTCAGCCTGATGGAAGCCCTGCCTGCTCAGCCCATCGATCCGCCAACCATCTCCATCACCGTGTCCGTGAACAACAGTCCGCTGGCTGGCCGTGAAGGCGATAAGGTGCAAAGCCGCGTCATTCGTGACCGCCTGCTGCGCGAAGCCGAATCCAACGTGGCCATCAAGGTTGCAGAAACCTCGGACAAGGACGCCTATGAAGTCGCCGGTCGCGGTGAACTGCAGCTCGGCGTCTTGATCGAAAATATGCGCCGTGAAGGCTTCGAAGTGTCGATCTCGCGTCCGCGCGTGGTCTATCGCAAGGACGAAGAGACCGGTAAGCGCCTTGAGCCCATCGAAGAGGTCTTCATCGACGTCGACGAAGAATATTCCGGCATCGTGATCGAGAAGCTTTCGGCCCGTAAGGCTGAAATGACCGACATGCGCCCATCAGGTGCGGGCAAGACCCGTATTGCCCTCATGGCTCCGTCACGCTCGCTGATCGGCTATCAGGGCGAGTTCTTGACCGATACGCGCGGCTCCGGCGTTCTGAACCGCGTGTTCTCGCACTATGAGCCGCACAAGGGGGCCATCGAAGGCCGTCGCAACGGTGTGCTGATCTCTAACTCCGAAGGCGAAACCGCCAGCTACGCCCTTTGGAACCTTGAAGCGCGCGGCATCATGTTCGTCGGCGGCGGCGAAAAGACCTATCAGGGCATGATCATCGGTGAAAATAGCCGTTCGGACGATCTGGACGTCAATCCACTGAAGGCTAAGCAACTGACCAACGTTCGTGCCTCGGGCAAGGACGAGGCCATCCGCCTGACCCCGCCGCGCCGCATGACGCTCGAACAGGCTATCGCCTATATCGAAGAAGATGAGTTGGTCGAGGTGACACCAAAGTCTATCCGTCTTCGGAAAGAAGTGCTGAACCCATCCTTCCGCAAGAAGCGTATGCGTGAAGACTAGGGCTAAGCGACCTTGATGATCTAAGTTTAACAGCCCCCTCGGGGGCTGTTTTGCTATGGGGGTCCGGGCTCGTTAGCCCTGCTTGGCGATTGCCCACTGCGCGCCAACGACCACGCCCTTGACGAGCGGCAGCAGGCCGAGGGTCAAAATGATGACCGTTGGCATGGTCAGGGCGAGGACCTGCCCGACGGGCCATTTCCAGATGAACGGGAAAAATAGCATTGGACCGATGATCAGGTGGCCGACCAGCAGGATCGTGAAATAGGGCGGCGCATCGTCGGCCGGATATTGGCCATTATCGTGCCCACAGGCGTCGCATTCGCTGCGGACCTTGAGATAGCCTTGAAACAGGCTACCCTTACCGCAGTTCGGACACCGACGAAAAAGCCCACGCTTTAGGCCGGTCGCTAAGGTCTGGTCGCCGCTCATCGTCTGTCCTTCCGGTTCTCAAGGAGGTGATGTCGTGTCGATGGCCCCTAAGGTCAAGGCCCACGCTCTCCCCTGTGACCTTTCGTCATGCCCCTGAAAGCTCTAGGGGCGAATGTAAGAAGCTTGTAAATAGACCGAACGAGCCGTTTTTAAGGATTAGACTATGTTTCATCGCCGCCCGCGCCTTGGACTTCTCATCGCGCTTTTGGCCTTCCCGATGATATTGGCCGGTCCGGCTCAGGCCAGCGGCGGCGGCCATGGGGAAGAGAAAAAGACCGGTGGTGCCACCCCCTATGTTCGGATGCGGGCTCTCAACGTCAATGTTCTGCGCAGTTCGGGTGCGCGAACCGTCGTCACCATGGAGGTCGGCATCTATATGACGGACGCCAATCTTTTAAAGCGCGCAGAGGCCTCTACCCCGAGGCTTCAGGCGGCCTTCGGCCAGGTCCTTCAAGGCTATATGGTCGGATTGCCGACGGGGGCTATTCCCAATGCGGACTATCTCGCCCAGCTATTACAAAAGGAAACTGATCGGATCGTTGGTCAGCGGGGGGCTAGGCTGCTCTTGGGAACGATCATCATCAACTAGCCGCCTATGCCATCCATAAATTGCGCGAGGGCGACATCCAGCGCACTGACTCCATCAGCATCGTGGGTGGTCAAGATGACCTCGACCCGATTATAGACGTTGAACCATTCAGGATGATGGTCGCGTTTCTCAGCCTCTAGGGCCACGCGCGTCATAAAGCCAAAGGCTGCGTTGAAATCCTTGAACCGGAAGGTCTTGGATATGGCGTCGCGTCCCTCAACCGCTTCCCAGCCGGTCAGTTGGCTGAGCGCCGCAGCGGCTCCGATTTTTTGGGGTCGGGTCAAGCGGCTGCGCCCTCAAAGGTCAGGCCAACGATCGCCGAAAGGTCCCGCAGAAGTTGGCCTTCGCTCGAGACCTTGATGGCCTTCATGCCTAAGGCGGCGGCAGGCTTACAGTTGACACCCAAATCGTCGAGATAGACGCAGGCCGATGGGGCGACGTCCAACTGCGCGCACATCATCTGATAGATGCGGGGATCGGGCTTTCGTACCCCAGCCTTTGAGCTTTCAATCACGGCATCGAAGTGGGTCATGATGCCTGAGACCGAGCGAGCCTTTTCGGCGGTAGACGCCATGCCCGCCCCTTCACCGGCAGAGACATTATTGGTGATGCAGCCGACCTTAAACTGAGCCTTGCAGAGCATCAGGGCGTTG
This sequence comes from uncultured Caulobacteraceae bacterium, assembly GCA_937952995.1. GTDB lineage: Bacteria > Pseudomonadota > Alphaproteobacteria > Caulobacterales > Caulobacteraceae > CAISGS01. The sequence goes on along the minus strand of CALFYB010000168.1, from coordinate 2,074 downwards.
ACCACCGCAGGACGGATGTCGCCGGACAATAGCGGCAGGACCTCGGCCCCGCGAACCGCTTGGCCTAGGGCCTCGGCCTCTTGCGCAAACATCACGTCAAAGGCGGCGGCATTGATTTCTGAGCGCTCGAACAGGGCCCAGGCATTGGTGTCTGGGTTGGTCGAATTGACGGTCCGAATAAAGTCTAACGGCAGGCCGCGCTGGGTCTCATACCGATTAAAGGCCTCGAAGGGCGAGGTTGTGAAAACACCGCCGAAGTCCCAAATCACTGCTTCGATCATGGTCTTACCTTGCCCTAGAATTGACGGTCAGCGCGCTTATGGCCACCTAATGGACCGGTTTTAACCCTTGTTTGCTTGCGTGGACAAGGCCAGCAGGGCTAAGTCCTATCCATGACACAGATCCGTCCCATCATCGCCCCGTCTCTGCTGGCTTCTGATTTTGCCCGGCTTGGTGAAGAGGCACGCGCCGTCGAGGCCGCAGGTGCCGATTGGCTGCATATTGACGTCATGGACGGCCATTTTGTGCCGAACATCACGCTTGGCCCCGATATCGTCAAAGCCTTGCGTCCGCATGTCAAAATCCCGTTTGACGTTCACCTGATGATCGCGCCAGCCGACCCCTATCTGGAAGCTTTCCGCGAGGCAGGGGCCGATATCATCAGTGTTCACCCCGAATCGGGGCCGCACCTGAACCGCACGCTCAAGCGCATTCGTCAGTTGGGCGCAAAGGCGGGTGTGGTTTTTAATCCCTCAACGCCGCCAGAAACCATTGAGTGGATGATGGATGAGGTCGATTTGATTCTCGTCATGTCGATCAATCCAGGCTTTGGCGGACAAAGCTTCATGACCTCGCAGTTGAAGAAGATTGAGCGACTACGGGCGATGATCGACGCGACGGGCCGCGATATTCCGCTCGAGGTGGACGGCGGCGTCACGCCTGAGACCGCGCCTTTGTGTATCTCGGCCGGTGCGACCGCTCTTGTTGCCGGTTCGGCTGTTTTCCGTGGCGGGCCCTCGGCCTATGCCGACAATATTCGCGCCCTAAGGGGCGTCTGAGACCGGTTCCGCTGTGGCCCTGTTGCCCGCACGTCGCCCCAAGACCGCCAAGCCGCGGCCCCTAAAGATTCTGCTCCAGATGGTCGCGCAGACGGCAACCGATCTGGTCAGTTCTGACTGGTATGGCACGCCGTTCCATCTTTGGGGTCTGGGCGGGCCTAAGGTTCAGGGAGTCGCCGCCGCGCCGCGCGATCTTCGTCCGCCGCGCAGTGGGATGGCGGCTGCCTTGCTTGAGGGTCGGTTTGTCCTGGCCGGAGAAACCCTTTCCGTTGGGCCTGGCGGTGATCCTTGGGATAAGCCCTGCCCAAGCCGGCCCTTTGCCGTCGAGCTTCATCGTTTTGCGTGGCTCAACGCCCTGATGGAAGAGCGCCCTGTCGGGTTGGACTATGGCTTGCAGCTCTGCCTAGATTGGCGGCGCGCCTATGGCCTGTGGAACAGCTTTTCGTGGGGCGGCGACGTTCTTGACCGGCGGGTCTTTAACCTCGCCTGTCACCTCAGGCATTTGGCCGGTGTGGCGTCAGAACTTGAGACCCTAGCCCTTTGCAACAGTGTGGCGCGCCAAGCCCGCCACCTTCTTTGCCTGTCCCAAAGCGACCCGAGAGCGGCGGAGCGCGCGGCCGCAGCGGCGATCGCAGGAACCGCGCTCAGCGGCCCGGTCGGTGATCGATTGATGGCTAGGGGCCTGTCGATCCTGACGGGCCTGTTACCCAAGCGGGTGTTGACTGACGGGGGGCACATTACCCGCTCACCCGAGGCCACGCTTGAACTGCTTTATGACCTGCTAACCCTCGATGATGCTCTGTCGCAGCGCGGACTGGCCGCGCCGGTCGAAATATCCAGAGCCATTGATCGGCTCACAGCCGCGGTTCGGTTCTTCACCTTGCCAGATGGCCGATTGGCCTGTTTCCAAGGCGGCGAAGAAAGTCATCCAGACTATGTGGCTGCCGCTCGGGCCCATGAGGATCAGATCGGAAGAGCACACGTCTGAACTCCAGTCACACAGTGGTATCTCGTAT
>CALFYB010000167.1 GCA_937952995.1 uncultured Caulobacteraceae bacterium | reverse complement strand
TCCGATCTCACGAACAGGATCGAAATCCCGTCAACACCCATGCGGTAAGTCGCACCGGAGAACCAGGTGACGGTCTCTACGAACTGGAAGCCCGTATCCTTGGCGTCGAACTTCGACACGAGGAAGACCGAGAGCGCCAAGGTCACCAGACTGGTGACCAGAGCGACGATCTTGGCACGGTTGGCCACGACGGCGGTGTCCTGACCTGCGGACATTGCGCGCAAGGCCAAGATGGCGGCGACCCCGATCATGGGGGCGAAAGTGATGAGGCTGAGGATGCCGGTCATGTCCTGATTTCCCCTCAGTGCGCCCAAGCCCAGAGCGCGTAGGACAACAGCCCCGCCACCCCAAGCAACATCACGAAGGCATAGTGATAAACATACCCGCTCTGGGCCTTGCTAAGACGGCGACCGACCGAAGCCGACACCGCTGCAACCCCGTCCGGGCCGAAGCCGTCGATGATCTTCTGGTCGCCGATCTTCCAGAACACATCGCCCAAGAACCGGGCGGCGCGCACGAAGGTGGCTTCGTAAAGCTCATCAAAGAACCATTTGTTGTAGAAGAAGGTGTGCAGAGGCCCGCCGCGCGAAGCAACCCGCAGGCCCATGCCCTCATTCATCAGATAGACGAAGATGGCCAAGGCCAAGCCGGTCATGGACACCACTAGCGGTGCCATCACGACCCACTCTGGCGCATGGTGCGCATGTTCCAGAACATGGTTGGTCGGAGCATTAAAGATCGCGCCGCGCCAGAATTCGTCGCGATGTTCACCGACGAAGTTCTCGACAAAGGCATAGCCAGCCCCAATCGCGCCGACCGCAAGGGCCAGCAGAGGCACCAGCATAACCAGTGGGCTTTCGTGCGGTGTGTGCGCGTGACCATGATCGTCATGGGCGTGGTCGTCATGGCCGTGGCCCGCATCATGCGCATGATCGTCATGGCCATGGGCATCAGCGTGCGCATTGTCCCACTTGGCTGTGCCGTGGAAGGTCATGAAGGCCAGGCGCCACGAATAGAACGCCGTCAGACCGGCGGCCAGAAGGCCGACCACAAAGGCGAAGGAGGCAATACCGTTCTTGCCGCTGGCCGCCCAAGCCGACTCGATGATCGCGTCCTTGGAATAGAAGCCTGCAAAGCCAAGCTCGACGCCCGGAATGCCGAAGCCGGTGATGGCCAAGGTGCCGATGACCATGACCGCATAGGTCACAGGCAGGTACTTCCAAAGGCCGCCCATCTTGCGCATGTCCTGCTCGTGATGCATCCCGTGGATCACCGAACCGGCACCGAGGAACAACAGAGCCTTGAAGAAGGCGTGGGTGAACAGGTGGAACATGGCGGCCTGATAGGCCCCCACCCCTGCGGCAAAGAACATGTAGCCAAGCTGCGAACAGGTCGAATAGGCGATGACGCGCTTGATGTCGTTCTGGGCCAGACCGACGGTCGCGGCGAACAGGGCGGTGATGGCCCCGATCAGGGTGACAATCTGCTTAGTCACCGGCGCATATTCGAACATCGGTGACAGCAGGCAGACCATGTAGACACCGGCGGTCACCATGGTGGCGGCGTGGATCAGCGCCGACACAGGCGTCGGGCCTTCCATCGCGTCGGGAAGCCAGGTGTGCAGGAAGAACTGCGCCGACTTGCCCATGGCACCGATGAACAGCAGACCGCAGGCCAGATCGATGGCGCTCCAGCTTTGACCGATGAAGGTCCACTGGGTCCCGGCCTTGGCTGCGATCAGGGGGAACAGCTCGGCGAACTGGATCGTGCCGAACATCCAAAACACCGTCATGATGCCCAGAGCGAAGCCGAAGTCACCCACGCGGTTGACGACGAAGGCCTTGATGGCCGCAGCGCTGGCCGTTGGTTTCTTGAACCAAAAGCCGATCAGCAGATAGGAGGCTAGGCCCACCCCTTCCCAGCCGAAGAACAGCTGCATGAAGTCGGCGGCGGTCACCAGCATCAGCATGGCGAAGGTGAAGAGCGACAGATAGGCGAAGAACCGGGGCCGCGAAGGGTCCTCGGCCATATAGCCCCAGCTATAGATATGAACCAGCGCCGACACCGAGCTGACCACCACCAGCATCACTGCTGACAAGGTGTCGATGCGGATCGACCAGTTGGAAATGAAGTGCCCAATCTGAATGAACGGGGCCAGCGTGAAGGTCGCGTGACCGGCCCAAGCGCCCCAGATCACCTGATAGAAGGTCATCCAGGACAGGCCACAGGTCAGCAGCAGCAGACCCGTGGTCACGCTCTGCGATGCAATGTCTCCGATACGGCGGCCAAACAGACCGGCGATCAAGGCGCCGACCAGCGGCGCGAAGACGAGGGTCGTGACAATATGCTCCACGATCTCAGCCCTTCATCATGCTGGCGTCATCGACGGCAATATCACCGCGATTCCGGAAGAAAGTGACAAGGATGGCCAGACCGACCGCTGCCTCAGCCGCCGCCACGGTCAGCACGAACATGGCGAAGATCTGACCGACCACGTCGTGCAGATAGACCGAAAAGGCCACCAGATTGATATTCACAGCCAGCAAGATCAGCTCGATCGACATCAGGATGACGATGATATTCTTGCGGTTCACGAAGATGCCGAGCACCCCGATGGTGAACAGGATGGCGGCAACCGCCAGATAGTGGGCCAAGCCAATGGTCATTCGGAAAGCCCCTCGCCGCTCTTAATCTGGACGATTTTCATGCCGCTCGCGGGTGTGCGAGCGACCTGATCGCTAATGTTTTGACGCCGGACGCCCGGACGATGGCGCAGGGTCAGGACGATGGCCCCGATCATCGCCACCAGCAGGACAAGGCCCGCCGCCTGGAAGAAGTAGATATAGTCGGTATAGAGCACCCGCCCGATGGCTTCGGCGTTCGGCAGGTCCGCGACGGGCGCTGCAGGAGCAGCGTTCTTGCCTGCGGCTCCGTTGGCGGCCACCGTGACAGCCACCATCACCATCTCGACCGAGAGCACGCCGCCGACCACCATGCCAATCGGCAGGTAGCGCGCGAAACCCTCGCGAAGCTGGGTGAAGTCAACATCCAGCATCATGACCACGAACAGGAACAGCACCGCCACCGCGCCGACATAGACGACGACAAGCAGCATGGCGAGGAACTCTGCCCCCATCATCACGAACAGACCTGCTGCCGTGAAGAAGGCCATGATCAGGAACAGCACCGAGTGCACCGGGTTGCGCGCCGTGATGACGAGAAAACCCGATATGACGGTCACTGCCGCCAGCAGATAGAAGGCGATCGCCTGCAAGTCCATGCTGGGTCTAAAGCCCCCCTGTTACCCGCCTGTGCTCGAGGCACCCTAGCGGGATAAGTCCGTCACAATGGCAATCCGGCAAAGCCGCATCACCGGTCCAAAACCAGCGCCTCTTAGCGATAAGGGGCGTCTAGCTCCATATTCTTAGCAATCTGCCGCTCCCAACGGTCGCCGTTGTCGAGCAGCCTTTCCTTGTCATAGTAAAGTTCTTCGCGGGTCTCGGTCGCGAACTCGGTGTTCGGTCCCTCGACGATGGCATCCACGGGGCAGGCCTCTTGGCACAGGCCGCAATAGATGCACTTGACCATGTCAATGTCGTAGCGGGTCGTGCGGCGTGAGCCATCGGCGCGCGGTTCGGCCTCAATGGTGATGGCCTGAGCCGGACAGATCGCCTCGCACAGCTTGCAGGCAATGCAGCGCTCTTCGCCATTGGGATAACGGCGCAAGGCATGCTCGCCCCGGAAACGCGGCGACTGAGGATTGCGCTCGTTGGGATAGAGAACCGTCGCCTTAGGGCGCATCATATACTTCATGGCCAACCCGAAGGCGCCGACAAAGTCCATGAGGGCAGCGCCTTTAACGGCTTGGGTGACGCGGGCAGAAAATGACATCGATCTGTCTCCTAAGCCTGCGGGCCAAAAACGCGCCAAGCGGCGATGAGCATCACGGCGACCAACGAGGTCGGCAGAAACACCTTCCAGCCCAGACGCATCAGTTGGTCATAGCGGTAGCGTGGGACGATGGCCTTCGCCATCGCGAACATGAAGAACCAAAAGACGATCTTGATCGCGAACCACAGGAAGCCAAACAGGCTCACGGCCGTCGGTGACCATGCTGCCAAGAACGGCGTTGGGAACGGCGCTTGCCAGCCGCCAAAGAACAGCAGCGAGATCATGGCGCACATCAAAACGATGTTGGAATATTCGCCGATCATGAACAGCAGATAGGGCGTCGAGGAATATTCGACCTGATAACCAGCCACCAGTTCCGACTCCGCCTCGGGAAGGTCGAAGGGCGGACGGTTGGTCTCGGCCAGAGCCGAGATGAAGAAGATCACCATCATCGGGAACATGACGATAATGGTTGGCAGGGCAAAGGCATGCCAGTTCCAGAACCCGCCCGCCTGATGCTCAACGATGGTCTGAAGGTTCATCGATCCGGTCAGCAGAATGACCGTGATAATGATGAAGCCAAGCGACACCTCATAGGACACCATCTGAGCGGCCGAACGCAGGCTGCCCAAGAACGGATATTTCGAGTTGGAGGCCCAACCACCCATGATGATGCCATAGACACCCAGCGACGAGATCGCGAACAGGTACAGCACGCCGACATTGATGTTCGAAACCACCCAGCCCGGCGCGAACGGAATGACCGCCCAAGCTCCGAAGGCGAGGATGAAGCTGATCAGGGGCGCGGCGATGAACACCACCTTGTCGGCCCCTGATGGAATGACAATTTCCTTCAAAACGAACTTGAAGAAGTCCGCAAAGGATTGGAACAGGCCGAAAGGACCCACGACGTTGGGGCCCTTGCGCATCTGAACACCCGCCCAAATCTTCCGGTCGGCGAGCAGCAAAAAGGCCAGCGACAGCAGGACACCGATCACGACCAGCAGGATCTGTCCCACAGTGATCAAGGTCCAGCCCAGCGGCGTGGTCCAGAATTCCAAAGCGGTAGAGGTCATCAGGTCTACTCCGCCGCTACGGGCTTGACGCGCGCGGCCTTGGCGGTGGCAGAGCACTCGGCCATGGTCACACTCGCCCGCGCAATGGGGTTGGTGAGGTAAAAGTCGTGGGCAGGTCCGGCAAAGGCCGCATCGCTCACGTCGCCCGCCGTACCGACCGCCGCCAAATCAAGGGCGGCACCGGTCGCGACATAGTCAATCTGACCAAAGGTCGGATGGTCCGCGAACAGCTTGGCGCGCAGTTGGTTGAGGCTGTCATAGGGCAAGGTCTTGCCCAGACGCTCGGACAGGGCGCGCAGGATGGCCCAATCTTCTTTCGCATCGCCCTTCGGGAACACAGCGCGCGAGGCCATCTGGACCCGCCCTTCGGTGTTCACATAGAGACCGGCCTTCTCGCTATAGGCGGCACCGGGCAAGATCACGTCGGCGCGGTGTGCGCCTGCGTCCCCGTGGGTACCCATATAGATGACAAAGGCGTCGGAGGCTGACAGGTCGATCTCGTCCGCGCCCATCAGGACCAGAACGTCGAGCGCACCCTTTTGGACCATCTGAGCGGCGGTCAAACCGCCCTCGCCCGGCACGAAGCCCATATCCAGACCGCCAACGCGGCTGGCGGCGGTGTGCAGGATGTTGAAGCCGTTCCAGCCGTCCTTGACCGCGCCCATCGCCTTGGCCGCCTTGGCCACCAGCGCCAGCACAGCTGCACCGTCGCCGCGAGCCACGGTCTCAGCGCCAACGATCAGCATCGGCTTGGCCGCGCCCTTGGGGGGCTTGGAGGCAAAACGGGTCAAGGTTTCAGGACCCGCGCCTAGATAGTCGTAAGCATAGGTCAGGTCGGCCTGCTCGCCGATGACGCTGACCTTGCAGGTGCCCTGCATCACGGCCCGGCGAATGCGGGCATTGAGCACAGGGGCCGCGTGACGCGGATTGACGCCGATCAGGACGATGTGGTCGGCCTCATCGATCCCAGCGATCGACGAGTTGAACAGATAGGAAGTGCGGCCCGCCTTGGGGTCCAGCGCCGCGCCATCTTGGCGGCAGTCGAGGCTGGTCACGCCGAGCGACCCGAACAGGTCCAGCGCCGCCTTCATCGACTCTGCGTCTTGCAGGTCCCCGGCAATGACGCCGACCCGGTCCGCCTTGGCCGACTTCAGCTTTTCAACAACGGCATCAAAGGCTTGCGCCCAGGTCGCAGGCTGCAGCTTGCCGCCGGTGCGAACATAGGGCCGGTCCAGACGCTGACGCATCAGGCCGTCGCAAGCATAGCGCGTCTTGTCAGAGATCCACTCTTCATTGACCTCTTCATTGATCCGCGGCAGCACGCGCATAACCTCAGCGCCGCGTGCATCAATGCGAATGGCGCTGCCCAGAGCGTCCATCACGTCGATGGTCTCAGTCTTTTTCAGCTCCCAAGGCCGCGCATTGAAAGCGTAGGGCTTTGAGGTCAGGGCACCGACCGGGCAAAGGTCGATCACATTGCCCGACAGCTCGCTGTTCACAGCGCCTTCGAGATAGGTGGTGATTTCGGCGTCTTCGCCCCGGCCGGTCATGCCAATTTCAGGCACGCCTGCCACTTCGGTGACAAAACGCACGCAGCGGGTGCA
>CALFYB010000166.1 GCA_937952995.1 uncultured Caulobacteraceae bacterium | reverse complement strand
GATGGAACGACCATCGCCAGACCCAAGCGAAGATCCACCTGGCCTGTGCGGGTCAAGGCGGCCGTATCGACCACTTGAATCGGCGCGGGGCTATCCTCGACCTTCAGGCCAGATTGACGCGTACCCGTGACGATCACTTCTTCGACTTCGAGCCCGGCGGCCCCAGCGGCGGCGGTCTGAGCGAAGGCACCGGTTGCAGTCATAACGCTGACCAGAGAGACGCCTGCGAGCCAAGCTGTGCGGTTTTGACGTGTCATTTGAGTATTATCCCCTCGTTTTACTTTCGGCTTTCAAAAGCCAGTTGGTTCTAAACGCGCCGGAACGCGGTTTGATCGTTCGAAAATTTGTCTCGGAATAGAAACCGAACGTAGTTTTCGTCGTGGGTTTTCCCTTATTAATATTCAACAATTATCCATGAGATATCCTCCGCAAAAACATTGGAGAGATATTTTGGCTATTTTCAGAATAGAATATCGAACAGATTGGAATCATCGGGATTTACGCCTCTATAGAATTGCGCTTTTCCCCGTTCGATTCCCCCGAAAACTGTTCAATTGCGTCTACGGCAATTTTTCGTCTGATAAGCGCACGATAATCTGTGCTGCAAGATCAGCATTCTCCGATCTCGGCGGGGTGTCAAACGCCTGCGGGCTGAATTCTAGGGCAATCATGAAACTGTAATAAAATTAGGCGATCTATATTTTTGACGCAGGCGATTAATATGCTTTAAAACACTCAATTTGAATTTTTTGACGCCTAAATATAAAATTATATTTTAAGTTATATGGTAGTTTTGATTTATATTTGGCCTGCGGTTGTGTGAATTTTAGCCAAAATGATGAATTATCGGGCATCAAAGTTCCCGCATCCGATGGGGCGGACAGGCCCGGCCTAGGGGCAGACGCGCTAGGAAAAGAGGCACTCACTGCCACTCAAACTGACGGATACCGACAAGCTTTCACGAACGGGCATGAGGAAGGGCGTTGTGGTGGATATCTTCCGCCATCGATCCCGCCTAAATTGGATCTAACGGCCATCTTGATCGGTGCCTTTGCCCTAACGTCGGAGAGTCTCGCATGACCCAAGACCCTGTCTTTGACCGCGCTTGGACCCACATCACGGCGCAGAAGGATGGTCATATCGCCACCATTAGCCTCAACAGGCCCGAGGCGAAGAACGCGCTCAACGACCTGCATATGCGCGAACTGATCGAAGTGGCTCAGGCCCTGAGGCTTCGCCACGACATCCGGGCCGTGATCCTGACGGGCGGACCTGATGGCTTTTCGGCGGGCGCGGACCTGAATGTCGCCAAGACGCGGGTTGCGACGCCGCCGACCCTGATCGAGCTGCGCGCGGTCTATTCGATCGGACCGGACCTCTGCAAGGCGTGGGAGGAGATCGAGGCTGTGACCATCGTCGCCATCGAGGGCTTCTGCATCGGCGGCGGCTGCGCCCTCGCGGTCTCGTGCGATTTTCGGATCATGGCCGAAGGGGCCTATATGCGCCTGCCGGAAATCCCGCTCGGCATGAATATGAGCTGGCGCAGCATTCCGCGCATCGCCAATCTGGTTGGCCCGGCCCGCGCCAAGCAGTTCGTGATGTTTGGTGAGCCCGCCGACGCCCAGACCTGCCTGACCTGGGGCATGGCCGAGGAGGTCACCCCGAAGGGCGGCGCGATGGCGGCGGCCCAGCGTTGGGCTCAGAAGGTCGTGGCCCTGCCACCCATCCCTGTGCGTATGACCAAGGAAGCCGTCAATGCCACGGTCAACGCCAACAATCTCGCCACCAGCGTTATGGACCGGGATCAGTATCTGCTGATGGCCCGGTCCAACGACTATAAAGAAGGCGTTAGCGCCTACCTACAGAAGCGCACGCCCGATTTTAAGGGCGATTAGGCCCTTTAAGATTGGGGCTTTAGCTTCAGCAGCTTGGACACTAGCGTGCCCTTCAGCGCCAGATCGCTAGCCGAGGCCCCGACCGCCATCTGATAGGTTCCGGCATCGACGCGCCAACCGCCAGCGGCCTGGTCCCAGTTGGCCAACATCTTGGGGTCGACCGGTACCGTCACCTGCTTGGCTTCACCCGCAGCCAGCTCAACCCGCGACCAGCCGACCAGACGCTGCTGCGTGCGGTTGGGGGACGCGGTCAGATAGATCTGCGGCACGTCTATACCCGCCTTGGCACCGGTATTCTTGACCGTGAAACTGATGCTCGGTTTTGTCCCAGCCTTTACGACCAGATCGCTATAGGCGAACTGAGTGTAGGTCAGGCCATAGCCGAAGGGGAACAGCGGCTTGGCTCCCGTCTTAGCAAACCAGCGATAGCCGACGTCTGAGCCCTCGGCATAATCAACATCGAACTGTTGGCCTTCTGGGACATTGATCCCCGGCAAGATCGGATGGGGTGTCTGGGCCATCGAAGCCGGGAAGGTAATTGGCAAACGGCCTGATGGGGCCACCTTGCCGAGCAACAGATCGGCGATGGCCTCGCCGCCCCGAATGCCGGGATACCAGGCCTCGACCACCGCTCCGACCTTATCCAACCACGGCATGGCCACCGGACCACCGGTTTCCAGAACCACGATGGTGTTGGGATTAGCCGCTGCGACCGCCGCGATCAGCTCATCCTGACCACTGGGCAAGGACAGGTCAGGCGAGTCATAGGCCTCCATCATCCACTGGGTCGCGAAGATGATCGCCACATCAGCATTCTTCGCCAGTTCAGCGGCGGCGCTGGGGTAACGACCATCATCGAAGGTCACCTTGGCTTGAGGCGCACCCGCGCGGAGGGCTTTCAGGGGTGACGAGGGCATGTACATGGCACGGCGAATGAAGGACAGAGCACCCTCACCGCCCATGACATCGGTGACCGATGGGCCTTCACGCGGCGCGACCTGAGACGAGCCCGCACCGGACAGGACGCCCAGATCCGCATGACCGCCAATGACCACGATCCGCTTGGCCGAGGCCGCTAGCGGCAAGAGGTTGTTCTGATTGCGCAGCAGCACCATGCCCTGAGCCGCAGTGGTTTGGGCAACCTTGGCCCCGGCCTCACGATCTAGCGGCGTCTTGACCGGCGGATGCTCGATCACCCCAACAGCGATCATTGAGCGCAAGATACGTTGGTTCATATCGTCCAGGCGCGTGGCATAGGCCTTGTCGGTCTTCGCCGCCTCTTGCAGCGGCAGATGGAAATAGACCGCCTTATCCAGTTGCTGACCCGACTGCTGGTCAAGGCCGTTCAACGCATCTGCAACCCCATGGACCGCGCCCCAATCGGACATGACCCAGCCCTTAAAGCCCCAGTCGCGCTTCAGGACCTTGTTAAGCAGGAAGTCACTGCCGCAGGCGTAGGCACCATTGACCAGATTGTAGGAACACATCACCGAACCCGGGTCACCGCGCTTGACGGCAATCTCGAAGGCCAGAAGGTCGCTCTCGCGCAGACCGGCCTCAGAGATCTTGGCGTTTAGGAACTGGCGGCCGGTCTCGAGGTCGTTCAGGGCATAGTGCTTGACCGTCGAGATGACATGCTGGGACTGGATCCCGCGAACAGACTCGCCCGCCATGGTTCCGGCCAGCAAGGGGTCCTCACCCAGATATTCGAAATTCCGGCCATTGCGAGGGTCACGCGCCAGATTGGCACCGCCTGCGAGCAGGACGTTAAAGCCGGATCGCCAAGCCTCCTGCCCAATCATAGCCCCGCTTTGATAGGCAAGGTCAGGGTTCCAACTCGCGGCCAGCGCGGGGCCGGACGGCAAGGCGGTCGCGCCGTCGCCTCTCAGGCCAAAGACATAGGCCACGCCGAGGCTGGCATCGGTCTCTCGAAGGGCTGGAACACCCAGCCTCGGCACACCCGCCACATAGCCCGCACTGGGCGTCACACCGGCAGGAATGACCGTGCCTGGAAACATCGGCAGGGGCATAATACCATGCACCAGATTGAGTTTATCCTCTGGCGACATTTGGCCCACAATTTTCGCGGCCTGCACATCAGGGCTTTCAACCCGGGCCTTGGGGGCAGCGATAACCGCACTTTGGCTCAGAGCCGCTATCGCGCAGGACATTAGGAAAATGGACTTTTTCATTGAATTTATTCCCTAATTGAAATTTCTAGCCCGTCTGTGTGGACTTTGGATGCCGACCGCCTTCAAACCGATGAACCATCATTGGGCCATCTGGAAATAGGGGGTGTTTGCACCACCATAGGGTCATCACTGCTGAAGGCCAAGATGCCGTGTTCGGCTATGCAAATCCGCACCAAGATGCGACGCTATCGTCAAACAGATCCGGAAAGTGACAGACCATGCAGCGCCGCGATTTTCTCCAGACGACCGCCCTCGGCCTCGCCTGGTTTGCCCTGACAGGCTTGGCCAAGGCTCCAGCGCTGCCGCGCAAGCCAAACTTCGTGATCGTGCTTTGTGATGATCTTGGCTACGGGGATGTTGGAGCCTTTGGTGGCAAGCTGATCAAGACCCCGAACCTCGACCGGATGGCCGCAGAGGGGGTGTGCCTGACCGACTATTATGCCCCCGCCAATATCTGCACCCCATCGCGCGCAGGGCTCTTGACCGGCCGCTATCCGATCCGCACCGGCCTTGGCTATGAGGTGATCCAGCAAGCCGATGACCGGGGCCTGCCCCTGACCGAGGTCACCCTGCCCAAGGCGTTGAAGGCTGACTATGTGTCCGGCCTGTTTGGCAAATGGCACCTTGGTCATGTCGGCCCGTCCTGGCCTCCGACCAAGCACGGTTTCGATACCTATTTCGGCATCCCCTATAGCCACGACATGAAGCCCTTGGCGGTCTATGAGGCCCATGCAGGATCCGATGAGGTGGTCTCGACGCCCGCCAACCTCCCCACTCTGCAACAACAGTTCTATGCCAAGGCCGAGGCCTTTATCGAGGCCAACCACGACCGGCCATTCCTCGTCGAGCTAGCCCTCAGCACCCCTCATCTCCCGGCCATCGCCGGCGCGCCCTTTAAGGGTACGAGCGCGGCAGGCGGTTTTGGCGACATGGTGGCCGAGATCGACAGCCTGATGGGACGCCTCTTGGCCAAGCTCAAGGCTCTGGGGATTGATCGCAACACGCTGGTTCTGTTCACCTCGGACAATGGACCTTGGTACGAGGGCTCATCCGGTCCCTTGCGCGAACGGAAGGGCGGCGGGGCCTATGATGGGGCCTCGCGCGTGCCGTTCATCGCCCGCATGCCCGGCACCTTGCCCGCCGGTCGGCGCGTGGCGTCGATGGCCTCTGGCGTCGATATCCTGCCCACCCTCTGCGCCATGGCCAAAGTGCCGCTACCCGCCGATGTCACCCTCGATGGCAAGGACCTAACCCCCGTCCTGCTCAAGGGCGCTGTCTCGCCCCACGAGGAGATCATCCTGTTCGACAATGAGAATGTCGTCGGAATCCGCACCCAACGCTGGAAATATGTCGACCGGGCCTACTACCGAAATATGAACCTGCCGTTCGGTCTGATGAATCTCGATGAACTCTATGACCTCAGCATCGATCCCGGCGAGAACTACAGCGTCGCCAGCCTGCATCCTGATATTTTGGCCGATATGAAAGGCCGCTTCGCCCGCGCCAAGGCCACGTTCTTGCCGATGAAACACAAGGACATTCCGCCGGTCTATAAGGCCTTGAGGCAGGTCCTAGGCCCACTACAAGACTGAAAAACTAGCAATTGAGATCGACTGAGGGTGATGTGTGGCCGCAGCAAATCAATTTTGCCGCGACCCGCCCTTTTTCGACCCCAATTTGGCACCATCCCTGCGATTACATTAGCGTATCACTAGCTACTTTTGATTCGAGCAGGCGAGCACCATGACCATCCATACCCACAAGGCTAAAGCTTTGGCCTTAGGCCTGCTGATGGTCCCGACCCTTGGTCATGCTCAAAGCACGGAAGACCTAATCAAGCGTCTCGACCGCTTGGAACAGGAAAATCAGGCCCTTCGGCGCGATCTCACCGCCTTGCAGGCTCAGCAGTCTAAGGCGGCAGAGACAAAGGCGTCCGCAAGGCCTCAAGAGGCCGACCCCGGCGTGATCATGATCAACAGCCCCCTCAGCTATGACCTTCTCGATCCCACCACAGCGGGCAAGTCGAAGCCACTGGCCCTCCTGGCCGCCAAACAGAACGGGACCCTGAAGCCCGGCGGCGTTGTGCTCGGCGGCGCAGTAACGGCTATCGCCGATTATCAGTGGACCAATTTCGACAGCGACTTCGGCTATCTGATGCGCCAACCCGGTGCCAATCATATCGGCAAGTCTGTCTCTGAGGCTGCGATCCATTCGGCGCAACTCCACGTAACGGCCAGCGTCAATCCGTGGCTCACCGGCTATGTCGAACTGCTCTACGATCCTCAGCAGAGCTTTGGCGCGGGCACCATCACCGCCCTATCGCGTAACCAGATACAGCTACGACGCGGTTATGTGCTGGTTGGCGACCTGAACCGCTCGCCCGTCTATGGGATGATCGGCAAGATGGATACGCCGTTCGGCCAGACCGACACGGTCAACCCCTTCTCTCTCTCGACCGATGGCCACACCTTTGCCGGCTTGGCCTACGGAGCGCTGATCGGCTATTCGAAAAATGGCCTGAACCTCTCGGCAGAAGCGGTCGAAGGCGGCTCGGCCTTTCGTGGTCTTAACGCCCCAGTCGACGGAACCAATGTGCCAAGTCGTCTGAACAACTATGTGCTGGACGCCAACTATACGGTCGAGCTTGGTGGGCTAAACCGCACCCTGTTGGCCGGAGCCTCCTATGAAAAGGGCAGTTCCTATTGCCAATCCTTCCCGATCACCCACTTCGGGGCCTGTTCCAAGGCCAATCCGGCCTATGCGGTCTACAGCACCCTGAACTGGGATCAGATGACGCTGAAGGGTGAATATGTCTCGACGGTCAACACCATGCCGGGGACACACAATCCCAATGCGCCGCTGAACATCTATAAGGCCAGCCGTATCAGCAGCTATGATGTCGGCGTCAAATATCGCGCTCGGGCCTTTGATAAACCCCTGCACCTCTCGGCCGATTTCAGCACCCTCATCGCAGGGCCCAATGGCGCGCCTTGGGAGCATCAGGATCAGTGGGTGGCTGGGATCGCGTCCTTCCCCTCACCCAACGTCAAACTGTTCTCAGAAGTCATCTTCGTTGACGGCTACCTTCCGCTTCAGTTCCTCACCGGTGGAACACCCGGCGAGGATCCCGGCGATACGGAAAGCGCCACGAACAAGCGCTCGCAAGTGCTGATGACCGGCGTCACCCTAGCCTTTTGATCGCTGCCTGCTAATCAGCCTTGACCGACCCTAGGTCCAACGCGTCATCTAGTCTCTCAAGGGGCATCAGACCCCAAAAGGGAGCGCGTCATGGTCGGTCGAGTTGCAGGCAAGGTTGCCATCATTACAGGGGCCGCCTCGGGCCTAGGGGCTGAAAGCGCAAGGCGTCTGGCTCGCGAAGGCGCTTTGCTGATGCTGACCGATCTGGCCACAGAGGCGGGTGAAGCGCTCGCCAGCGACCTGCGCAGCCAAGGCCACAAGGCTCAGTTCTTGACCCAGGACGTGACCGAAGAGGCCGGATGGGACCAGGTGGTCAAGGCCACGCTGGATGCGTTCGGGCGCATTGATGTTCTGGTCAATAGCGCCGGTGTCGGCGGCGGCGGCGCGCCCTTGGCCGAAACCACCTATGAGAATTGGCGGCGCATCACCTCTATCAATCTGGACGGCACTTTCTTGGGCATGAGGGCGGTCGTGCCCGCCATGACCGAAGGCGGCGGCGGATCGATCATCAACCTCTCATCGATCTTGGGCAAAGTCGGCATGGCCGGAGCGACGGCCTATTGCGCCTCAAAGGGCGGCGTCCTGATGCTGACCAAGTCCAGTGCCTTGGAACTGGCTCCGGTCCATATTCGCGTTAACTCCGTCCATCCGGGCTTCATCGAGACGCCGATGGTCACCAACGCCCTGCACGAGGCTGAAAATGGCAATGAGATGCGCGACCTGATCATCTCGCGCCACGCCCTCGCGCGCCTCGGCATCCCCCGCGAAATCGCCGATGGGATCCTGTTCCTAGCCTCCGACGAGTCCAGCTTCATGACCGGAGCGGAACTGGTGATTGACGGGGGATATACCGCCGCCTGAGCCGCAGCCTCCTCGTCCTTCGATAGGCTCAGGATGAGGAAGAATGAGAGGAAAGCGGATAAACTCCCCCTCACCCAACCCTCTCCCCCAAGGGGGCGAGGGCTTTTTCAACCGCGGCAATGCGCCTCGCAATGACACGGGGACGTTCGGGGAAGCCCGCCCAAGCCCCGATGACCGCGTTCCCCGCGAAGGCGGGGATCCAGACCCTTATTTACAAATCGGCAGTGGCCCGCTGGGGTCATACTGAAAGGGGAGTGGATGCATCCCCCTCACCCAACCCTCTCCCCTAAGGGGGCG
>CALFYB010000165.1 GCA_937952995.1 uncultured Caulobacteraceae bacterium | reverse complement strand
GTAGCTGACACCGGCTACACCACTGCCACTCCCATTCAGGCCGCCGCCATCCCCATCGCCCTCGCAGGCCGGGATGTTCTGGGTATCGCCCAAACCGGGACCGGCAAGACCGCCGCCTTCACCCTGCCCCTCATTGAGCGGCTGCAGTCGGGACGTTCCAAGTCGCGCATGCCGCGCGCCTTGGTCATTGCCCCGACCCGCGAGCTGGCCGACCAGGTGGCCATGTCGTTCGAAAAGTACGCCAAGGGCACCAAGCTGACTTGGGCCCTGCTGATCGGCGGCGTCTCGTTCGAAGATCAGGTGCGCAAGCTCGACCGGGGCGTTGATGTCCTAATCGCCACACCAGGCCGCCTGCTCGACCATTTCGAGCGCGGCAAGCTTCTGCTCACCGGCGTCCAGATGATGGTCGTCGACGAGGCGGACCGTATGTTGGACATGGGCTTCATCCCTGACATTGAGCGCATCTTCAAGATGACGCCGCCCAAGAAGCAGACCCTGTTTTTCTCGGCGACCATGCCGCCGGAAATTACCCGCCTGACCAAGCAGTTCCTCAATGATCCCGAGCGGATCGAGGCCAGCCGTCCAGCGACCACAGCGACCACCATCACCCAGCACATCGTACCGATCCCGATCATCGATCATAAGGCCAAGCGCATGGCGCTGCGGGCCCTGATTGAGCGTTCGGAAATCAAGAACGGCATCGTGTTCTGTAACCGCAAGAGCGAAGTCGACATCGTCGCCAAGTCGCTCAAGGTCCACGGCTTCGACGCCGCGCCGATCCATGGCGACCTGGACCAGAGCATGCGCACCAAGACGCTGGAATCGTTCCGTAAGGGCGAGTTGAAGCTTCTCGTGGCCTCGGATGTGGCCGCGCGCGGTCTCGACATTCCCGATGTCAGCCACGTGTTCAACTATGATGTGCCCCACCATGCCGATGACTATGTGCACCGGATTGGACGCACAGGCCGCGCCGGTCGTTTGGGTGAGACCTTTATGCTGGTCACCCCAGCCGATACGCGCAATCTCGACAAGGTTTTGAAGCTGATCGGCCAAAAGCCCGAAGAGACCATTTTGGACCTTGATTGGGCCTCGGCTGCGGGCGGCGACGCTCGCCGCGCCTCGTCGAGCCGCAGTGGTGGTCGCGAACGTTCGGGTGGCTCCGACCGCAAGCCCAAGCGCGACTATTCCAAGGGCCGCGATGGCGCACCTTTGCACAACGAGGTCGCCTCCATGACCCCGGTGATTGCTGAACAGACAGACGCCCCCCGCGTTTCGTTTGAGCGCACTGAAACGGCTGAGGCACCAGAAGCGACCGCACCGCGTCGTCCCGGGCGCTCACGCGGCCGTGGCAAGCCTGCACCAGATGCTATGGCCGTAGAAACAGCAGCGGCACCAGCGCCTGAGGCTGAGGCTGTCGTTGTTCGCGAACGTGAACCACGCCGCGAGCGCACCCCTCGTCCTGAGCGCCGCCCAGAGCCGCAAGCCGCTGCCCCAGCACCGCGTCCAGTTGCTCCAGAACCCGAACTTCGCTCACGCGGCGTTCAGTCGGTTCGGCCGCGCGATGATGATGATCGCCGCGTCGTCGGCTTCGGCGGCGACCTGCCTGCCTTCCTTGCCAAACCGCTCCCCAAGCGGGCACCGGTTAAGAACAACGAAGACTAGATTTTTGATATTGGGGGATGAAACCCCCTACCCCGGCTTCGCCGGTACTTCCCCCAGAGGGGGAAGATTTAGAACTCCACGATCTTCCCCCTCTGGGGGAAGTGGCGCGAAGCGACGAAGGGGGCCTTGTTTTGGATTAGATCTCCTCACCAACCTGCTTAACCTGACCGAGGCCGGAAATGCTGGTGGAGAGGCTCGCCGGTTTACGGGTCAAGTCGACGCCGCCAATGCCAGAGATCGCGATGTTGGCACTAGCCCGTGGTCCAATCTTCGCAGAGCCCGCACCGGACAGGCTGACCTCGGCGTTTTCCATTTGCATCCCAGACAGATCGGCAGATCCCGCGCCCGAAATGTCGAGGGACAGGGCCTTGACCTTTCCCGTACCCGTCACGCTGCCGGTGCCGGAGAGATCAATTTCCAACTCTGGCTGATCAAATTGGCGCAGGATGAGGGACTGGACGCCGTTCAATTCGAACCGATGAACATTGGGGGCGGTCAGGGTCACCTTCAGCTTCCCATCCCAGTCATGACGGCCGTCGCGCGAGATGGTCCCATCCTCGACCTTTATATCGTCGAGCACAGACTTTGGCGCTTCGATGGTCAACTTAGCGACTGGACCCTGAATATAGGTGATCTCAGCGACGTCATTGACCTCTAGCCGATCTGACGCTGTCCAAGCGAAATCTCGACTGATGACGGGCCCAGTTACGCCGGTCCAATGGTCGTGATCCTCAGACGTGACGGACCAATGCAAGGCTTTGTTGTGGCTAAGGGCCTGAACCATTGACCCGACACCCGATACGCCTCCAGCAAAGCCAATGGCGGCAACCATAGACCCAATGGACAGAAAAAACCCAACCACTGCGACCAAGATAAGTGTGCGGATCATGAGCGGACCTCCGAAGATTCAAGAACAGGCTTCAACAGGCGCATATGCAGCCGTCCAAACCAGACCAGGCCATTGACGAAGCCGATAGACACAAGGCTCGTCAAAGCACCGAGCGATACGCCTCCCGCCATGAGGCCAAGCCCGGCGAACATCACAGCAGCGATATAGTGGCCAACACCGGCGAAGGGCCCGGCCACAAAGATGATCGCACCGCCGGTAAAGATCCCAACGGAGGCAACCATTAGGCCAAACAGCGTCGCGGCTACCGGCAGAAGGATGGGCAATAGGATGACAATGTCGATCACCCCAAGACCAAGGATCCCGAAGATCGCGCCCGCTGCCGCAGAGGGATTACGCTCCAACTCCCAGCGGCGAATACCCGCCTCAGTGCGCAATTCGCGGGCAAGGCGCGCTGGATCACCGAGCGCGCTGGCGATCTCTTCTTGCGTACGGCCCGCTTGCAGACCCTCCGAAAAATGCGCCTCGTAATCGGCCATCACCTCATCGACAGTGGTCTGCGGCAAGCCGCGCAACCCTGTCCTGAGTTTCTCAACAAAGGTCTCTCGGTTCATTGGGGTGCTCCCAGTATGGCATTCACTGCCTCAGAAAAGGCCGTCCATTCGATGGTCTGGGCAGCAAGGCTCGCCCGTCCGGATGTGGTCAGCTTGTAATATTTGCGCGGGGGCCCCGAGGAGCTCTCGACCAGATAGGTTTCCACCAACCGGTCAGTCTGCATCCGGCGCATGAGCGGATAGATCGTGCCTTCACCCATATCGATCGCCTTGGCGAGTTGAGCGGCGATATCATAGGCATAGGCGTCATTTCGGGACAGGACAGCGAGCACGCAAAGCTCGAGGACCCCCCTCTTTAGCTGTATCTGAATCGCTTCGGTCAAATGCGCACTCCTCTTGACGTGGGGAGTGTATATCGCAAGGTACCTGTTAACGCAAGGTACCTACTCGCAAATAGTAGTGGGGCTGTGGATGGGGATGAGGAATAAGTTCCGCGTCATTGCGAGGCGCATCGCGCCGAAGCAACCTAGGGGAATATCACTTCAGGTGCGCGGTTAAGGTCCCCTCCCCCCCTCTGAGGGGGAAGGGCTAGGGATGGGGGGCTGTTCATCCACGGTGAGTGCCGTTGGTCCGCGACCGACGCACTGATGGTTGGCAATTCCCAACCGCTGCACCCCCATCCCCGGCCCTTCCCCCCTGAAGGGAGAAGGGAGAAGGG
>CALFYB010000164.1 GCA_937952995.1 uncultured Caulobacteraceae bacterium | reverse complement strand
ATGAGCTGCGCACGCCGCTCAATGCGATCATGGGCTTTTCCGACATTATGCGAACGCAGATGTTCGGTCCTCTGACGGGCAAATATGCGGAATATGTCGGACTTATCCACGAGTCTGGCCGCCACCTGCTCGACCTCATCAACGACGTCTTGGACATGTCTAAAATCCAAGCCCAGCGCTATGAGTTGACCCGGGAAATATTCGATATCCGCGAACCGGTGAGTGCTGCCCTGCGCCTGTTGCGCGTGCAGGCCGACGAGGCGGGGGTGAAACTTCGTGGCAGCCTTCCAACCGGTTTGATTGAGGCCAATGCTGACCGCAGGGCCTTGAAGCAGATCGTGATCAATCTGGTCTCCAATGCCATCAAGTTCACTCCGGCGGGCGGACAGATCACGGTCAACCTTAGGGCCTATGGCGACGTCTTGGATCTGAGCGTCATCGACAACGGCATTGGTATCTCGGCTGAAGATCTCAGCCGCCTTGGTCGTCCCTTCGAACAGGTCGGAGATACGACCCGGCATATCGGTGGAACCGGACTTGGCCTGTCGCTTGTGCGCGCCTTTGCAGAGCTCCACGGCGGCGAGATGATCATTGAAAGCCGGTTAGGCGAAGGTACGACCGTGACGGTCCGCCTTCCTGTGCTCGATGTTGTGCCGCTCAGCCCCGAACCCTCAGAAGATACGAATGAAGAGCGGGCCAATGTTGTGGCCTTCCCCGGGGGGCGCTCCAACTAGCGCCTGACCTGAGCCTATTTTTGGCCCGAGGCTAAGAAGGCGCGGCCCGCCGCAAAGTCGCCAACCTCGATATAGGCCGTTCGAACCGTATCGCCGTCACGGCCTGCGAACACGAAATCGACCCTAACCGCCTCACGAGGGTCCAACTCCGCCATGGCGGCTGCGGCCGCTGGTGGCCAGCGAAAGGCTGTGCCGGACTTGGCCTTGGCAGGCAGAAGATAGGGATCTGCCTCTCGGCGATCTTCCGCCAAGATGGCTCTAGACACCGACAGGGGCGCAGCGCGCGCACGGAGCGGAATCTTGCCGGTCTCGTCGGCGACCCGAGCGTTGAGATAGGGCCTAGGGGCCTTCGTCAGGTCCCGCATCATGATCCGCGCGCTATAGGGGATCGCCCCATCTGCAAAGCTCGCCGCTGCGACCAGTCCACTGGAACCGGATCGGGAAGCGATACCGAAGGTCATGCTGTCCCAACCAAATCGCGCGGTTTGGTAAAGTTGCCAATTTGCGGTGTGGACAGCTTGCCCACGACTGGCCGCCCATCCCGCTGTATCGCCGGGAAAGTCCATCCGCGTCAGGCGGCTATAGGCGGCAAAGGCCGATTTTACCCGGCTTGCAGCCACTTTGAGGTCTGAAGACTGACAGGCCACCGAATTGGAACGCAGGGTGGCTTGCCGAGCAGTATCCTTAATCACGTCTTGGTCTATGCCAGCCCGCAGGGCAGCACCGCGCGCTTGCAGCCGCGCCGCATCGAGCGCGACGGTCACTTGCGGGGCGAAAAGGTTGCAGCGATGGTCGGCGACGCTCATCACCGTTCGCTCATAGAACAGGTCAAGGGGCGTGGCGTGAGCCGCCGGTGCAATGGTCACGGCCGCCGCAGTGACAAGCCAACCCATCCAACCTTGACCTATCGAGCGTTGCGGCATTTTGCGCGGGCTCATCATCACATTCTGATTTCTTGCTAGGTGCGATCTGCAGGCTGGATGATACTGCGCAATCCTTTCGTCAAGGTTATTCAAGAGGCCTTGTGTGATCCTATCGACTGACATCTGGGTGGCTGCCCTCATCCGACGTGCCGAACTGGGCGGTGCCTTCGCCACCGTGGCGCATAAGGGCGATGCGCGTGCAGGATCGGTTTTGATCAAGGCTTTCAACCAAGGCGATGGCACCGTGCGGCTATTTGCTGAAGCGACTAAGGGGGATGGTTCTCGGGTTTGGATGCAGCCCACAACCGCGACCGACGAGCCCTCTGCCGATGCCTATCTCGGCCGCAGCCTTCGGATTGATCCAGACCTATGGGTGGTTGAGATCGAGGACCGTGAGGGCAGACATTTCCTCACCGAGCCCGTAGATAGCCTCTAACGGCTTGACCTGCTCGGAACTGTTGCCGCAAATTTCGGAAGCGAAGTTGCGATAGGGGTTGAGGACGACTGGGATGCATTTCCTGCTCAATGATGTGGTGTTCAACCTTTCAGCCGGTAACTTTTCGTTGCCGCCAGGCGATAGCTCTTTCACGCGCCTCAAGATGAGTGACGTCATCCATCTGGGATCAGAGCTTTTTTCGAGTAACCCAAACCTACCTCGCGAAGATCCCGCCCGGTGTTTGAGGTTGATCGGCTTGATCCTCACCAAAGCCAATAATGTCAACGCAGCTCTGTTTGTCGCACCCAAGAAGGGTTGCCCGCCAAAACAGGTCGCCGTGCGATTTGCCGAACTAAGCTTCGTGATCATCACTGACTTGGTCAATCAACAGGCCCAGGGCACCCTGACCCCCGGCTATGCAAATTCTCAGGTCTGGGGGCGGCTCACGGGCTGAGTTTTGGTGACATTGGCGCTTGGGTCGGCTATCGCCCGATCATGAGCACCCATACGCCCTCCGTCGAGGCCGCCCGTCGGCGGACCTTCGCCATCATCTCGCACCCTGACGCCGGCAAGACCACCTTGACCGAGAACCTGCTGCTGGCTGGCGGGGCCATCCGGGCCGCCGGTGCCGTGCGTGCGCGCGGCGAGCAGCGGCGCACTCGGTCAGACTGGATGAAGATCGAGCGCGAGCGCGGCATTTCGGTCTCGGCCAGTGTCATGACCTTCGACCATGAAGGGCTGATGTTCAATCTGCTCGACACGCCGGGCCACGAAGACTTTTCGGAAGACACCTACCGCACCCTGACCGCTGCCGATGCCGCCGTCATGGTGCTGGACGCCGCCAAGGGCATCGAGCCTCAGACCTTGAAGCTGTTCGAGGTCTGCCGTCTGCGCGACATCCCCATCGTCACCTTCATCAATAAGATGGACCGCGAGGCCCAGGACCCGATCGAGCTGCTCGACGAGATCGCCTCCAAGCTGGCCTTGGACCCCGCGCCGCTCTATTGGCCCGCCGGGTCTGGCAACCGGTTTAGGGGTATGCTCGATCTGCGCACCCGCATGTTCCAGCCCTTTACCAAGCGGCCCTCGTCCGAGTTGCAAGAACATCCCAGCGCCGTGGCCTTGAACGGCAACGCCATCAGCCCCTATCTCGACCCTGACGAGCAGGCGGAGCTGGAGGAGATGTCATCGCTGGTTCAAGAGGCCGCCAAGCCCTTTGACCCGCAGGCCTTCCTTGAGGGCCACATGACGCCGGTGTTTTTTGGCTCAGCCCTGCGCCATTTCGGGGTGGATCAACTTCTCGCGGGCCTTGGGGCCTATGCGCCGCCGCCCAAGCCGCTCAAGGCCCTGCGCGCTGGCGCTGAAACTCACGTGGCGCCGGGCGACCCTGAGGTTTCCGGCTTTGTCTTCAAGGTCCAAGCCAATATGGACCCCAACCATCGCGACCGGATCGCGTTCCTTCGCCTGTCCTCGGGCCGGTTCCAGCGCGGCATGAAGCTGAAGGTGCAGAACACCGGCCGTCAGATCAGCGTCAATGCCCCGATCATGTTCTTTGCGTCGGACCGCGAGCTGGCCGAAGAGGCCTTTGCCGGTGACGTCATCGGCATCCCAAACCACGGCGTCCTGCGGGTTGGTGACAGCCTGTCCGAGAGCGGCACGGTTCGCTTTGCCGGTCTGCCCAACTTCGCCCCAGAAATTCTGCGCAAGGTGCGGGTCAAGGATCCGCTCAAGGCCAAGCACCTGAAAAAGGCGCTAGAGGGTCTAGCCGAGGAGGGCGTCACCCAGCTGTTTCGTCCGACCTTCGGGGCCGATTTCATCGTCGGTGCCGTGGGCCAGCTTCAGTTCGAAGTGATGCAGGACCGTCTGGGCGGCGAATATGCCCTCGATGTGATCTTCGAAAATGCCCCCTTCGCCGAAGCCCGCTGGATCGGCGGCGCTCGGGCCGATGTCGAGGACTTCTCGAACAAGCACCGCACAGCCATGGCCGTCGATATTGACGATCAGCCGGTGTTCTTGGCCAAGTCCTCATGGGAGATCGGCTATGTGGCCGAGAAATTCCCGAAGGTCTCGTTCCACAAGACCCGCGAGCGCGGCTAGGGGCCTATTTCTTCGCAGGCTTGACCTTAACCGGCTTCATCGGGGCGACCGGCGTGCTGGGGGCCATCTTGAGGCGGGGGGCGTTGGTGCCGCGTTGGATGTGAAGCTTGCCGTCATAGGGCTTAAGGGCTGGCGTGGCCGTGCCGCTTGACGGCTTGGCCATCGGCAGTCGGTTTTCGGCGGCTAAGGCGCTGCTGCTGAGGCCTAAGATCAAACCGACGGAGACTAAAGCAAGGCGTAGGCCCATTGCTTAACGCCCCCTAAAGCGGCGCAGGATCGCCTGTTCGCTGGCTTGCAGCACGGCGTGCAACAAGGCCCCCATCATCGACAAGACGATCACGGCGGCAAAGGTTTTGGCGGTTTGAAGGCGGTTGCTGGATTCTAAGATGCGCCAGGCCAGACCCTGCGACCCGCCGGACCCGGCCACGAACTCGGCCACCACAGCCCCGATGACGGCCAGGCCTCCGGCGACCTTATGGCCCTCAAGGACGAAGGGCGTGGCCGACGGGATGCGTAGCCGCCGCAGCTTTTGCCAGCGGGATGCCCCATAGAGATCGAACAGGCGCTCTAGGTCCGGATCCGTCGACTTTAGCCCGGTTAGGGCCCCGGAAAAGATCGGGAAGAAGGCGACGATACCGGCAATCAGGGTCTCGGCCAGTATAACCCTCTCATAGCCGACCCAAATGAGTATCAGTGGTGCGATGGCGACGACTGGCGTTACCTGAATGGTAATCGCATAAGGATATAGAGTCCGTTCCGCAGTACGGCTTTCCGAAAAAAGAACAGCAAGAGACAGT
>CALFYB010000163.1 GCA_937952995.1 uncultured Caulobacteraceae bacterium | reverse complement strand
GGACTGATGATGAAGTTCGAGTGGCCGCTGCTCTTGCCCGAAAATGAAGCCGTGCAGGCCCTGGCCCGCGCCACCCGCGATGTCTGCGAATATGTCGTCGATATTTCCAAGACCCAAGGCCTCGCGCCCGGTCTGACCCCCGTCGAGGGCGGCGTCACGGTTCACCATGCCTGCCACGCCCGCGCCCAGAATATGGGGGCCAAATCGGCGGAGCTGCTGCGTCTGATCCCTGACACCCGCGTCGAGATTGTCGAGCGCTGTTCAGGCCATGGCGGCACCTTTGGAGTCATGAAGGACACCCGTCCTTTGGCCATGAAGATCGGCAAGCCTGCCGCTAAGGCTGTGGCGCAAAAGGACACGGCCGAGCTCTGTTCGGACTGTCCGCTGGCCTGCAAGCATCTGGGCCAGATCCTGATCGCCGAGACCGGTGACAAGGCCCAGCCGCGCCAATCCCATCCCATCGAGATCTTTGCCCGCGCCTACGGGGTATTTTGAGAGCGAATGACCATGCCCATGACCCTTCGAAAGATCGCCGCCTCCGACCTTTTGCCCGATGCTGAGTTCGCCAAGGTCCGCAAGGAGCGCCGCGCCGCGCTCTTGCCGATCAAGCGCCTGCGCCGCGTCCATCTGGGCCCGCATTGCACCTTCTATTTTGAGTGTTTCGACACCATGCTGTTCCAGATTCAGGAGATGCTGCTGATCGAAAAGGGTGGTGCTGCCCAAATCCCTGACGAGCTGGCCGCCTATAACCCGATGATCCCTCAGGGTCAGGAACTGGTCGCCACCATCATGTTCGAGGTCGAGGATCCGGTTCGCCGCGCCCAGATCTTGGCCCGCTTGGGCGGTGTTGAGGACCTGCTGTACCTCAAGGTCGGCGAGACCAAGATCTATGGCATCGCCGATGGCGAAGAAGAGCGCACGCGCGACGATGGCAAGACCTCTGCCGTCCACTTCTTGCACTTCAACCTGCTGCCCGAACAGATCGCCCAGTTCCGTGATCCTGCGACCACGATCCTGATCGGCAGCGACCACGAATCCTACGCCCACATGGCGGTTCTGAGCCCCGCGACACGGGCCGAGCTGTCGCGCGATTTTGCCTGATCCGCATTAAGGATCACGGGTGTCTGGACAGGCCAGTTCCCTAAGGTTAGCCTAGGTGGTGGGTGATCGCTGATCACTTATTGAGTGTTTCAGTGAAGGACCGGCTTTGCCATGAGTGATACCCATTTTGACGTGATCATTGTTGGCGCGGGCCTGTCGGGCGTCGGCGCGGCGCGTCACCTGCAACTCAATTGCCCCGGCAAGACCTTCACCCTGCTCGAGGGCCGCGAGTCGATTGGCGGGACCTGGGACCTGTTCCGCTATCCGGGCATCCGGTCGGACAGTGACATGTATACGCTGGGCTATTCCTTCCGCCCTTGGAAGGAGTCCAAGGCCATCGCCGACGGCCCGTCGATCCTGAAATATGTCAAGGACACCGCCTCGGAAGCCTCTATCGATCAGCACATCCGCCTCAGCCATCAGGTCAAGCGGGCCAGCTGGTCCACCGCCGATGCGGCCTGGACCGTTGAATGTGAAGTCGGGCCAGACAAGACCGTCACCCAACTGACCTGTAATTTCCTCTTTATGTGCAGCGGCTATTACAGCTATGCGGGCGGCTATACGCCTGACTTTGCGGGCACCGAGCGCTTTGCCGGACAGATCATCCATCCGCAAAAATGGCCGGAAAATCTCGACTATGCGGGCAAGAAGGTCGTGATCATCGGCAGTGGCGCGACGGCGGTGACGCTGGTGCCCGAAATGGCCAAGACCGCTGCCCACGTGACCATGCTGCAACGCTCGCCGACCTATATTGTCGCGCGGCCGGACCATGATGCCGTCGCCGATTGGCTGCGCGCGCGTCTGCCTGCCAAGCTGGCCTATAGCCTGACCCGCTGGAAGACCGTGCTCTTGGGCATGTATTTCTTCCGCATGTGCCGCAAGGCCCCGGACCGGGTGAAGGCCCTGTTGCTCAGCGGCGTGCGTGCGGCGCTGGGTCCTGACTACGACATCAAAAAGCACTTCACGCCGAAATATAATCCATGGGAACAGCGCCTGTGCCTGGTGCCCAATGGCGACCTGTTCACCGCGATCAAGGACGGCAAGGCCAGCGTCGTCACCGACCAGATCGAGACCTTCACCGAGACCGGCCTGACGCTGAAATCGGGCGAGACCTTGGACGCGGACATCGTCGTCACGGCCACGGGCTTGAATCTGGAACTGCTCGGCGGGCTTCAGGTCACCATCGACGGCGTGCCGACCGATGTGTCCAAGACCATCAGCTATCGCGGCATGATGTATAGCGGCCTGCCCAATCTGGCCTCTTCGTTCGGCTATACCAACGCCTCGTGGACGTTGAAGTGCGACCTAACGTGCGAATATGTCTGCCGCCTGATCAACCATATGGACAAGAAGGGCCTACGCCAGGCCACGCCCGTCCAGCGCGACGCGTCGATTGGCACCGAGCCTTGGCTGGACTTCTCGTCCGGCTATGTCACCCGCTCGATCGACAAGTTCCCCCGCCAAGGCGACCGCGCCCCATGGAAACTGCACCAGAACTACGCGTTGGACATCATGAACCTGCGGTTCAGCTCGCTGGCCGACGGGGTGATGGAGTTTAGCAATCCGGTGAAGGCTAAGGCGGCTAAGCGGGTTGTGGAGACGGTTTAGGGGTTGGGGTTGATTGGATTAGGACGGAAGGGGGCGGCGTCTGAGGGTGCCGCCTTTTTTTCCAAAGACCCCCTTTCATACTCCGCATCGCTCCCCCCAGAGGGGGAAGAGTTTGATGCTTTAGATCTTCCCCCTTTGGGGGAAGTACCGGCGAAGCCGGGGGAGGGGGTTCTTATTTAAGAATAAAATAAGGCCTTCACCCAACCCTCTCCCTCAGGGAGAGGGGTAGGAACGAACGGGTAAGCCCTCGCCCCCTTGGGGGAGAGGGTTGGGTGAGGGGGAT
>CALFYB010000162.1 GCA_937952995.1 uncultured Caulobacteraceae bacterium | reverse complement strand
CAGAAGCCTTCTCGGCTCTGGGCGCGATGCTGATGGGCGTGATCGTGACCGGCCTGTTCGTGGCCATCTCGATGACCTCCGGCGGCGGTGCTTGGGACAATGCCAAGAAGTACATCGAAGAGGGTAACTATGGCGGCAAGGGCTCTGAAGCCCACAAGGCTGCTGTGACCGGCGATACGGTTGGCGATCCTTACAAGGACACGTCCGGCCCAGCCGTGAACCCGATGATCAAGATTGCCAACATCGTAGCCCTGCTACTGCTGGCCGTTTTGGCTCACTCGGGCTGATAGGTTGCTTTCGCCCTGTCCTGCTTGGCCTCACGGCGAAGCGGGGCAGGGCGGGTGCCAGAACTGAAAACGCCCCGGAGAGCGATCTCCGGGGCGTATTTTCTTGTTCAAGAGGTTTCGAGTAGGCCTATTCGCGACGACCGCCCGGCATGTTGCGATCCTCATCCTGCGGCAGCAGACCGCCACGGCCCACATTGCCCAGCAGCTGTTCGAGGATCGTCATCTCGCGGCCACGGGTCGGCGTTTCGCGGGTGTTGTAGGCGAGAACCTTACCGTCCTTGATCGAGTAGGTGTTGACGCTGGTCACCAGCTCGCTCGTCTTGTCGAAACTGATCGCGACCACGGTGCGCTCACGGACCTGCGGCAGATAGTAGGCGATCCGATCCGTCGTTTGCGAAATATAGAACCAGATGTTCGGATCGAAGGTTGAAACCGCCGAGGGCGACCCCAAACGCTCCAGCACCATCGAGCGTGTGTCGATCTGCGGCTTCACATCTTGCGGCTTTTCCTCGATGGCTTGGAAGCCACCAAACGAGGTCACCGGCGTGCAGGCCGAGGCACCTACAAGGCAAGCCGCGAGGACTGCCGCCGAGGTCAGGGCCCTAAAGCGAGCAGGCATTTTAGTCGTGCGGACAGATGCGGACATGGGTCTATTCACCAAATACATTCGTGCAGCCTTTGACCTAGCGTCCTCAGACCCTTAGTTCAATGGCCGCGTTTAAGTGAAGCTCGCGGCAGAAGTGAGGCGGACATGGTTCTGAAGCGATTGTTTGGACAATTATTCGGTGTGAGGCCAGCGGTGAAAACCGGCCGATCCCTTTACAGCGTCGCGGTTCAGCAGGCCCGTCAGCCGGATTTCTATGCCCGCTTCGCTGTGCGTGATGAGACAGAAGCGCGATTCGAGCTTTACAGCCTGCACGTCGTGCTTTTGCTCCATCGGCTAAAAGGACAGGGCGAGGTCGCTACCGAGGTCGCTCAAGCCCTGTTTGGTGCCTATATCCAGGCCCTCGATTCGGCACTTCGCGAAATGGGCGTCGGCGACCTGTCGATGGCCAAGAAGATGCGCAAGCTGGGCGAGGCCTTCTATGGCCGGGTCAAGGCCTATGATATTGCACTGGCAAGCTTGCCCGACCAGACGGAACTTTCAGCGACCCTTGCGCGGACGGTGTATGCTGACGTTGAAAATGCCCCTGTTCAGGTCTTGAGCGATTACGCCGTGCGCTGCGTTGCCGCCCTCGCTGAACAGCCCTTGGATCGCCTGTTGCAGGCGTCTGTTATTTGGCCGGAGATTTCGCATGACGTCTGATCAAGCCCTATGGAAGGCC
The DNA here is from genome assembly GCA_937952995.1 of uncultured Caulobacteraceae bacterium. Classification (GTDB taxonomy): domain Bacteria; phylum Pseudomonadota; class Alphaproteobacteria; order Caulobacterales; family Caulobacteraceae; genus CAISGS01. The sequence continues at coordinate 8,812 of CALFYB010000162.1, read as the reverse complement.
CCGATGGGCCTCGGTGAATTTTCGGCGCAAGGCTCGGTTCGTCAGCTCGTGCCAGATGAGGCCGCGCGCCGCGTGATTGCCAAGCTCTACGGACTGGTATCGCTCGATCGGCTGGAGGCTGAGGTCAAGCTGGTGCGCTGGCACGATGGCGGGCAGATCGATGGGCGCTGGTCCGGTTCGGTCACCCAAAATTGCGGCGTGACACTCGAAGACTATTCAACTGACTTAAAGGGCGAGTTTCGCGTGCGCGTGGTGCCGGTCGGCAGCCTTCATGCTCCAGACCCAAACGTCGTTGAAATTGCCTTTGACCCAGAGGCCGATGATCCGCCCGACGTGCTCGAGGACAATATTGTCGATCTGGCCCACTACGTGCTCGAGGAACTGTCTTTGTCGATCGATCCCTTCCCGCGCAAGCCGGGGGTCGAGTTTGTGGCTCCAGAGCCAGAGGTGGAGCTATCGCCCTTTGCCGTGCTAAGGAAACTTAAACCGGGTGCAACTGAGTCTTAAGGGACCTTGCCTATCCATTCTGTCCGACGGTTCCAGAGCGATCTTTGGAATGTTGGGATGTCTCGGTCGACCCCTATGGGGTTGGGCGGATCTTAATCGAGAGGCTTTCGCGCCAGCGTGACCGATAGGTTTGTCATTTCAATCGATGCCATGGGCGGCGATCACGGTCCCTCTGTCGTGGTCTCCGGTGTGTCCATCGCTATCGGCCTCCTGCGCGATGTTCCTGTGCGGTTTTTGTTGCATGGGGACGAGGCGCTGATTGCTGCCGAGTTGAGCCGGCATCCGGCCGCTAAGGCAGTTTGCGACATCCGCCACACCGACAAGATGGTGGCGATGGATGAGAAGCCCGCTCAGGCTCTGCGCCGGGGCAAGGGCACCAGCCTTTGGAACGCTATCGAGGCGGTCAAGACCGGTGAGGCCCAAGGCGCGGTGTCTGCGGGCAATACCGGGGCCTTGATGGCCATGTCCAAGCTGATCCTGCGCATGGCCGCAGAGATGGACCGGCCAGCCATCGTCGCCAATTGGCCGACGATGCAGGGCGTCAGCACCGTGCTCGATGCCGGGGCTAATATCCAGTGTGACGCGGCCCAACTGGTTGAATTTGCCATTATGGGCGAGGCCTATCACCGGGCGATGCACGGTGTGGCTCGTCCAACGGTGGGCATCTTGAATGTCGGCTCTGAAGATCAAAAGGGCCACGAAGAGGTCCGCGAGGCCCATAGGCTGCTGCGCGAATCTAATCTCGACATGGACTATCGTGGTTTTGTCGAAGGCAATGATCTGGCCAAGGGCACGGTCGATGTCGTGGTCACGGACGGCTTTACGGGCAATGTCGCGCTAAAAACAGCCGAGGGCATGGCGCGGTTCTTTGCCTCGGAGATGCGGGGGGCCTTGACCTCAAGCCTGCTGTCTAAGATCGGCGCGGTGATTGCTTCGGGCGCTTTAAAGAAGATGCGGGCCAAACTCGATCCCAGCACGGTCAATGGCGGGCCATTATTAGGCCTCAATGGCGTGGTGGTTAAGAGCCATGGCGGTGCAGACGCTCGCGGCTTTGCCAATGCTATCAAGGTCGCGGCCAATCTGGCACGCAGCCACTATGCTGAAGAGTTTAAGGCCAGCATGAGCCAGCTGGGTGACGTGCTGGTTCACGCGCCTGCCGAGGTCCATCCCGCCGGATCAGAGGAAACGACTGAGTGACTGAAGCCTCATCTGGAAGCCTTCGCAGCGCCGCTACCGGCGTCGGGGGCTACCTTCCGTCGGACATCGTCACCAATACCGATCTGGCCAAGTTCGTCGATACGAACGATGAATGGATCGTCGAGCGCACGGGCATCCGCCAGCGTCACCGCGCCGCTGAGGGGGAGTTTACCTCCGATCTAGCCACGGTCGCCGCTCAGCGCGCTCTGGCAGCGGCGGGGCGCAAGGCGTCGGATGTTGACCTGATCATCGTTGCGACCACCACGCCGGATCTGACCTTTCCGTCGGTGGCGACCATGGTTCAGCACAAGATCGGCGCGCCAGTCGGGATTGCCTTTGATGTGCAGGCGGTCTGTTCGGGCTTTGTCTATGCCATGTCGGTTGCTGACGGCTTTGTCGCGCGCGGCCTGTCCAAATGTGCCTTGGTTATTGGTGCAGAGACCATGACCCGTCTGATGGACTGGACTGATCGCGGCACCTGCGTGCTGTTTGGCGACGGTGCAGGCGCCGTGGTGCTTGAGCCCCAGATGGGGCAGGGCCGGACGAGCGATCGGGGGCTGCTGGGCTTTGCGCTTCGCGCTGATGGCTCCAAGAAGGACCTTCTCTTTGTTGATGGGGGTCCGTCCAGCACCGGGACGGTCGGGCATCTGCGCATGCTCGGCAACCAAGTCTTTCGCCATGCGGTGATCAATATCTCAGAATCCATCGAAGCCTCTGCCGCAGTCGCTGGCGTGACCATGGCCGAGGTTGACTGGTTCATTCCGCATCAAGCCAATCAGCGGATTTTGGAAGGCGTCGCCAAGCGGGTCGGTATTCCTGAGGGCAAGGTCATCTCGACGGTCGCCTTGCACGCCAACACCTCGGCGGCCTCTATTCCCCTCGCGCTCAACCACGGGATCGAGGATGGACGCATCAAGCCGGGACAGCTTTTGCTGCTCGAAGCGATGGGCGGCGGCCTGACCTGGGGTGCCTGCGTTTTGCGCCTGTAAGGCGAAACCTTGTCCTTTCGCCAGAACCCTTTGACTTGGCGTAATAATCGGGGCAATAGCTAAGTAGGTTAACTGGCTGTGGGGGCTTCCCTGATGAAGGGCGAAACACTGACACGCGCGGATCTTTGCGAAGCTGTCCATTTGGAAGTGGGTTTGACCCGCCAAGATGGGGCCGCATTGGTAGAGCGTACCTTGGATCTCGTCGCAGAGGCCTTGGAGCAGGGACAAACTGTCAAGCTTTCGGGCTTTGGCGTGTTTCAAGTTCGCGCCAAGCGTGAACGGATTGGACGTAATCCCAAGACCGGCGAGCCAGCCACCATCAACCCGCGCCGCGTCATCGGTTTTCGCGCCTCGCAGGTGATCAAGGCCCGTATCGACAAGGCCTTGGGCGGCTAGGCTGAGGCGGTAGGGTGCAAAAAGGGCCGGATGCCTTCCGAACCATTTCTGAGGCCGCTGACGAGCTCGGTGTGCCTCAGCATGTGCTACGGTTCTGGGAAACCAAATTCTCGTTCATTCGCCCGATGAAGCGGGCCGGTGGGCGCCGGTTCTATCGTCCCCACGACCTGACCGTTCTGGCCGGTGTGCGCGATCTGCTGCACAAAGAAGGCTACACGATCAAGGGCGTTCAAAAGCTCTATCGGGATCAAGGCTCCAAACGCTTAGTCGCCGGAGCAGATGGTCCTTCGCCTGAATTGGTGCCCGAGATGGCACCGGAGCCGGCATCTGAGTCGGTCTCGCCGCCAGCGCCTGTGATTACAGCCCCACCACCGGCACCGCAGCCTCCCGTGCCGCTGACCGGATTTGCCGCTATCGACGCCAAGGCCCGCGCCGCGCTCGAGCGGAATCTGAAGCTGCTGATCGATACCAAGCAGCGTTTGGACCGCGTCCTCGACGCCCAATAGCTATAAGCGCCCATTGTTAGACTTTTGCGATTGCGGCGCGGCAAAGCCCTGCCTATAAGGCTCGCTCTCTAGCGGAGCGTAGCGCAGCCTGGTAGCGCACTTGACTGGGGGTCAAGGGGTCGTGGGTTCGAATCCCGCCGCTCCGACCATTTCTCCCTCTTCACCGAGGCGAAGTGAGTTGGACAAAAGGGTCGCCGAAAGGCGGCCCTTTTTGTTGAGCGCTACTTGTCTTTGTCCATCCACGACAAAAGCGGGATCAGGGGTACGCCCCAGCCAATTCCGATGACCGCGTAATAGACGGCCTTGATCAGGATATTGTCGGGCAGCATGCCGCCGAGCGTCGCGGCCAAATAGATATAGCCCGCCAAAAACACCATGATCAGCACGCCGCCATAGATCTTCTTGATGCGCGGGGAGAGGGGAGCTTTGGACATGGTGGGCACTCGAAAGGTTGACCCGCAGTCTGACACGACCGCGACGCAGCGTCACGGGGCATGGACGAAAAGGGTCTTGCGGTCTAGGTCCTAGCCATCAGGTCCCGTTCTTGTCGAGCCCAACTGCCATGCGATCCATGCTAATGTCTGACCGTTCCCGCCTCGTGGCCCTCTGGCTACTGGTCACCGCCTTTATGGTGTTTGGCATGGTGGTTGTCGGCGGCGCGACAAGGCTGACCGATTCTGGCCTGTCGATCACTGAGTGGAAGCCCATCTCCGGTGCTATCCCGCCGCTCAGTCATGAGGCCTGGATGGCAGAGTTCACCAAGTACCAACAGATCCCGCAATATAAGCTGCTCAATCGTGACATGGACCTCGAAGCGTTCAAGTCGATCTTTTGGTGGGAATGGGGTCACCGTCAGCTCGGCCGTCTGGTGGGAGCCGTCTTTGCGGTGCCGTTCTTTGTCCTGCTTGTCCTCAAGCAGATCCCGCAACGACTGATCTGGCGCTGCTGGGTCCTGTTGGGCCTTGGGGGGCTGCAGGGCCTCGTTGGCTGGTGGATGGTCTCGAGCGGCCTGTCTAAGCGCGTTTCTGTGGCTCCTGAGCGGTTGACCACCCATCTGGGACTGGCGCTCATTCTGTTCTGCGCCCTGATCTGGACGGCCCTTGAGGCTTGGAACGGGCAGGGGCGGGCGGCCAATCGCTCCAGATGGCCACTGGCGGCGGCGGGGCTTGCCCTGTTCGTCTATGTCCAAAGTCTGTTGGGCGCGCTGGTGGCGGGCAATGATGCGGGTCTGGTCTATAATGACTGGCCGCTAATGAACGGGGCCCTGTTCCCCAAGGACTATTTCGCAGCCGATGGCTTTTGGCTGTTCCATGCCCACGCGGCGGTGCAGTTCAATCACCGCATCGGGGCCTATCTTCTGTTTGCTACGGCCATTGCCTTCGCAGTCTTGGTCAGCCGTAGCCGTGATGTGGCCCCGGCCACAAAGCGCTTGGGCGTCCTGATGGCGGTTCTGGTAACCGGTCAGGCCTGTCTGGGCATTGCGACCTTGATCTATCGCGTGCCTCTGAGCCTCGGCGTTCTGCACCAGGCCGGTGCGGCGCTGGTGCTCGGCGCAGGGGTTTGCCTGGCTTGGCGGGCACGGCGGGCGTAAGGCTCATGCGGTATGATTTTACCGTACTAACAAATCCCTTATCCCGTAAGGGTTTGCGCCTTTCGCATAATTCTTTTGGTTGACAGGCCGTGAGGGGGGCTGTAGCCCGACGCCTCAATCCGGTGTCACCGCTGTTCGGGACATCGCTATATAACGGATCTGTCCCCATGACGACCAAGACCACGGTTTCCTTGAAGCCGGCGGACGTCGAGAAGAAGTGGATTTTGATCGATGCTCAAGACGCCGTTGTCGGTCGTCTGGCTTCGTTCATTGCCATGCGTCTTCGCGGCAAGCACCGCCCAGACTACACCCCTCACGTCGATTGCGGCGACTATGTCGTTGTCATCAACGCCGACAAGGTGAAGTTCACCGGGCGCAAGCTCGAAAAGAAGATCTACTATTGGCACACCGGCTATGCCGGCGGCATCAAGGAACGCACCGCGGGCAAGATCCTCGAAGGTCGTTTCCCCGAGCGCATCCTTGAAAAGGCTGTCGAGCGCATGCTGCCCAAGGAAAGCCCCTTGGCCCGTCGCCAAATGACCCATCTGCGCATCTACAATAGCGCTGAACATCCTCACGAAGCTCAGAACCCCGAGACCATTGCGTTCACGGCTCTGAACTCCAAGAACCTCCGGAGCGCATAAGCCATGACCGAAGCTCAAGGTTTTGACGCCCTGCAAAGCTTGTCCTCGAACCCGGTCGAAGCACCGGCCGAGCCCAAGATCGACGCCCAAGGCCGCGCCTATGCGACCGGCAAGCGCAAGAACGCCATTGCTCGCGTCTGGATTAAGCCTGGTAAGGGCTCGATCACGATCAATGGCCGCGATCAGGAAATCTATTTCGCCCGCCCTGTGCTGCGCATGATGATTGCTCAGCCTCTGCAGGTTACGGACCGTCTGGGTCAGTTTGACGTGGTGGTTACGGTTGAAGGTTCGGGCCTGTCGGGCCAAGCCGGCGCTGTTCGTCACGGCCTGTCCAAGGCTCTTACCTATTATGAACCTGGCCTGCGCACCCTCTTGAAGCCCCACGGCTTCCTGACCCGCGACAGCCGCGTTGTTGAGCGCAAGAAGTACGGTAAGGCCAAGGCCCGTCGTAGCTTCCAGTTCTCGAAGCGCTAATCGCACCTTTCGCGGTTCTATCGAAATTAGGGGTCAGCTTTGCTGGCCCCTTTTTTTTAGCTGTTCGGCGTACGCACCGGCGACCGGCTGCCTTGTGGCAGGGTTTGTAAAATGTCCTAGAAAGGGCCCGCAAGGCGCTGGGGCTGATGCTCATTTCCATTAGGCTTGCTAAGGTGCCAGCTTGAAGTGTGTGGGAGGTGCGGGTTTGAGCGCGATCAATCGTTATGTCGACGAAGACCTCATGCGCCAGCGTATCGCGACGGAGGGCCATCGCCGTGTGATCGGCGGGCTTTGGGAAGAGGTCGGGGCGCTCCAGCGCGATTTCCTCGTCACTCAGGGTCTTCTGCCCCATCACCGGGTGCTCGACATCGGCTGCGGCTCTCTACGTGCTGGCGTGCCGCTGACGCGCTATTTGGAACCGGGCGGCTATTACGGGATCGATATATCCGAAAGCCTGATCGCGACGGGCTACGAGCAAGAGATCGTCACAGCCGGTTTGGTCGATCGTCTACCGCGCGACCACCTTCATGTCACAGACGCCTTCGCCGCGCCCTTTGGTGTGCAATTTGATTTTGGTATCGCCCAGTCTCTGTTTAGCCATCTCAGCCTGGACTATTTCGCCAACTGCTTAGCCGCGCTGGCTGGGACCTTTAGGCGGGACGGTGTGATCTATGCGACCTTCTTTGAAGGGGAGGGCGAACAGGTCGAGCGTCCGGACGGTATCATCACCCATGCCGCCCGTGACCCTTTCCACTTTCCAAAGGCCAAGATCTTGGCCATGGCGACCTCGGATTGGGCTCTTGAATGGGTCGGAGATTGGGGCCATCCGCGCGGTCAGATCATGGTTCGGGCACGGCGGATCTAGCGGTTGCTATCATAAAGCCTTGGCCGAATCCGCAAGGCGGGGCATAGGGGACTCCTCAAGATCTTGAGGGGACCATCCCATGAAGCCTCTGAATATTATAGTGATCTTAAGTGCGTGCCTCGCCCTGCAGGGCTGTATCGTTGCCGGTGCTGCGGTCGGCGCGACGGGGGCTGTGGTTGGCACTGGCGTGAAGGTCGCCGGTGCTGTAGGCCGCGCTGTCATTCCCGGTGAGAGCAAAAAAGACCGCGAGGCCCGTGAATTCAAGGCCTGGCAGAAGGCTCATAAGGACGAACGGCGCTAGGTCTTCTGACTCATAAATTCCAAATCAACCTTGATGGTCTCGAGCCATTCTTTAGCGGCTCGGTTTTCGATATCCTGTATCGCAATCTTGACCTTGCCAGCCAGGAGGGCTGGGCTGGGGGCTATCGTGATAAAGACATTATGGGTCGCGTCCTCGAGCCGATCCGCCGCCAGCTTTAGCTGCTCCTCATCGTGGTTTGCCGCAGCTGTGTTGAAGGCCTCATAGGCCAACCAGTAGCGCGATTGAGCCTCTAATGCGGCGGTTTCCAAGTCTACGATCATGACCAGTCCTTTGCTCTCGACCTTAAGCCAAGGGCCAAGCTTGGATATGTTCTTTGTCATCTTCGTAGAGGTGAACGGTTGGACTGGGCGATCGCACCAATTTGGCCCGTAATTTCACCGGTCGACTGAGCCGCAGCGTCAATTGCCGGTTTAAGCCGCTGTGGATTTCCGTTATGCCCGCGCCCTAGGCCGAGCAGGAGACACAGATCATGACCCATAGGGTTTTTATCGACGGTGAAGTGGGTACGACGGGTTTGCAAATCCGTAACCGCCTTGCTGCGCGTACGGACCTCGTGGTGGCCTCACTGCCGGAGGATCGTCGTAAGGACCCTGCCGCCCGGGCTGAGATGATCAATAGTGTTGACGCTGTGATCCTGTGTCTGCCTGACGAGGCCTCGCGAGAAGCCGTCGCCATGATCCAGAACGATCAGGTGCGGGTCATCGATGCCTCGACGGCCTTTCGCACGGCACCCGGCTGGACCTACGGCTTTCCCGAAATGTCTGCCGGTCAGCGGCTGGCCGTAGCGTCCTCGAAGCGGGTGTCCAATCCGGGCTGCTTTCCGACCGGCTTTATCGCGCTGGTTCGCCCCCTGATCGAGGCTGGGCTTGTGCCTGCGGACTGGCCGGTGACGGTCAGCGCGGTCTCGGGCTATTCGGGCGGCGGTAAGCCGATGATCGCCGAATTTGAGGACGAAAGCTCTGACAGCTACACCTCCGAGCCATACCGGATCTACGCTACGGGTTTGGAACACAAGCATGTGCCCGAAATGCAGCTGCATACGGGTTTAACGGGTCGCCCGCTCTTTGCTCCGTCCGTTGGCCGCTATGCCCAGGGCATGATTGTCGAGGTGCCCTTGCAGCTTTGGGCCATGCCGACCTTGCCGCAGGTCTCGCAACTCCACGAGGTACTATCGCTGGCCTATGCCGGTTCGCGCTTTGTCGATGTGGCATCCTTAGCGGAGTCAGCCTCAATTAAGACCCTCAATCCAGAGGGGTTGAACGGCACCAACCGTCTGAAACTGTTCGTTTTTGGTAATGAATCAGCCGGTCAGGCGAGATCG
>CALFYB010000161.1 GCA_937952995.1 uncultured Caulobacteraceae bacterium | reverse complement strand
GGCAAATTGCCCTGAACATGCATATAGGTCATGCCGCCAAGGCTGGCCCCCGCGACGGTCGAGCCATGATAGGCGTTCCAACGGCTGATAAAGACTTGGCGCTGGGGCTGGCCCTTAAGGGTCCAATAGTGGCGCACCAGACGAAAAACCGTGTCATTGGCCTCGGAGCCTGACGAGTTGAAAAAGACGTGGCTGAGATGGCCGCCCATCTTCTCGGCGATCTTAGCGGCCAACATCACCGGCGGCGGCGTCGCGGTCTTAAAAAAGGTGTTGTAATAGGGCAGCTCGAGCATCTGCTCATAGGCCGCATCCGCCAGTTCCTTGCGGCCATAGCCGACATTGACGCACCAAAGCCCGGCCATGCCGTCGAGGATCTTGGCCCCGTCGCCGTCATAGATGTAGCAGCCGTCCGCGCGGGTGATGATGCGGCTACCGCCCAAGGCCTCTTGCAAGCGGTAATCGCTCTGGGCCGGAAGGTGGTGCGCCAGATCCAACCGGCGCAGCTCAGCAATATCGTGGTTACGGACAGGAACGGTCATAGGAGTACTCCAGACAAAGGGACTATCGCCGGTTTGGTGCGCCGCGCAGGGCCTCACCGAACAGAGCGAAAAATTCTTGGGATTGCGGATGTTCAGCGGTGCGCCATTCGGGATGCCACTGAACCGCCAAAAGCTGAGCGCCATTGATCTTGGCCGAGACCGCTTCAATCAGGCCGTCGGGCGCGCGCGCTTCGATCTCTAAGCCCGAACCCAAACGATCAACCCCTTGGAAATGGACTGAATTGACCATCAGCTTATCTTGGCCGTATTGCCGCGCCAATATCCCTCCCGGGGTCAAGGCAACAGGGTGGACGTGGTCGAACATGGCGTCGAAATCCACATCCTCGGCCGCATGGTGGGCTAGCGGCGCATTTGCCGCGCTAACATCGCGTCGAAGGCTGCCACCGAACGCGACATTGATTTCCTGAAAGCCGCGGCAGATGCCGAAGACAGGTCGGCCCAGATCGAGCATGGCCGCAATCAGATCTTGGGTCATGGCATCGCGCGGCGCATCAAAGGGCCCCGGGGCATCGTCAACGGCCTCGCCATAGCGATGGGGCTCTAGGTTCGAAGGACTGCCGGTCAGCATGAGCCCATCAAGGCGCGAAGCGATCTCGGCCGCCCTCATCTGACCGGGCATAGACGGAACCAGCAAGGCCGCCACATCAGCATAGTTGATGGTCGCTGCGACATAGCGGTTCATGACCGCTTGAGCGGTCTCAACGCCAACCGTGCGGTTACAACAGATAATCCCAGCGACGGGGCGTGATGTGCTCATCATGGCATCATCACGATAGCAGCACGGCTGGCGAACAGGCATGCCATGAGAGCCAAACCGGCTCATCCCACGTGAAATCTTCTTGATCCCAACGGGTCAGGTTCGAGCGCACGACCTTGACCGAGCGGCCATTGTCCAAGGCCACATCAAATACGGTTTCAGAGCCAAGATAGGACAGATGGGTGATGGTTCCGGCCACGACATTATGGCCCTCTGGCGCATCCTCCATCTTAAGAGCCGCCGTGCCTGCCACACGCTTATGGATCTCGATCTTTTCAGGACGAATAGCGGCCCAAAGGGTGGTGTTGGCCGCGCCCGTTACCCCATGGTCCAGATAGATCGGCACACCCGCCTCGTCGGAGCTAATCACCGCATGGTCAGGCTCGTCGACGGTCAGTTGGCCCTCGAATAGGTTCACCTGCCCAATGAAGTCGGCGACAAAGCGTGAGTTGGGGAACTCATAAAGATCGCTGGGCGTTGCCACCTGTTGCAACAGACCTCGGTTCATCACCGCGCACCGCGTGGCCATGGCCAAGGCCTCGTCCTGATCGTGGGTGACCATAATGAAGGTGATCCCGACCTTTTCTTGCAGCTGGGTCAGTTCAGAGCGCATCTGATCGCGCAACTTGGCATCCAGCGCCGAGAGGGGCTCATCGAGCAACAGGACCCGGGGCCGCTTGACCAGAGCGCGGGCCAAAGCCACCCGCTGACGCTGTCCGCCGGACAGTTGATCGGGTTTGCGCGCGCCGTAGCCCTCAAGCTTGACCAGCGCCAAGGCCTCTTCGACACGCCGAGCACGTTCAGCCGCAGGAACGCCGTCGACCTTGAGCCCATAGGCAACATTGTCGGCGACACTCATATGGGGAAACACGGCGTAGGACTGGAACACCATATTGACCGGACGCTTGTTGGGCGGGATCTGGCTGACATCTTGGCCATCAATCAGGATGCGCCCTTCGGTCGGCACTTCGAAACCCGCCAACATGCGCAGCAAGGTGGTCTTGCCACAGCCTGATGGGCCTAGAAGCGAGAAAAACTCGCCCTCCTCAATGGTCAGGCTGACATTGTCGACCGCTACCACCTTGCCATAGCGCTTGGTGATGTTCTCGAAACTGATGATCGGCTTGCGCTGGACCGATTTGGCAAGGGGTGCGGGCATATCAGAGCGGCTCACTTGGACGGGGCGTCGGGCACATGACCACCAGCGACGGCCGCAGCCCCCTGCAAGCGAATGGCCAGTGCGGTCAAAAGGACGGTGAAAACGATCAGGATGGTCGAGGCGGCATTGACCTCTGGCGTCACAGAGAACCGAACCATCGAATAGACCTTGACCGGGAAGGTCACCGTGTCGGGTCCTGAGGTAAAGAAGGTGATGACGAAATCATCGAGGCTGAGGGTAAAGGCCAGCAGCGCGCCTGCGATCAACGAGGGCTGCATATGCGGGATCAAGACATCGCGGATCGTCATAAATTCCCCGGCCCCCAAATCCTTAGCGGCCTCTTCCAGCTCTCGATTGAACGAGGCTAGCCGCGCTCGAACCACAACGGCGACGAAGGGGAACGAGAATGAGACGTGGGAGATGATGATGGCCCCAAGATTGAGCGGCCAAGGCAAGCCACTGGGCCAAGGCATGACCTTGGCAAAGAACACCAACATGGCCACGCCCATGCAGATTTCGGGCACCACGATCGGCAGGGCCATGGCCCCATCAAGCACGGCCTTGCCTCTAAATCTAAAACGCCACAGCAACAGCGCCGCCATAGCCCCCAAGATCACGCTGATCAGGGTCGAGATCGCGGCGATGGTCAAAGAGTTTCCAAAGGCGGCAATCAGTCCGTCATTGTGCAGGACCTTGTCATAATATTTGAGCGTAAAGCCCTTCCAGACGATGTTGCGTTTGGAATCGTTGAAGCTGAAGGCCATCAGGGTCAGTAGCGGGGCGTAGAGAAATATCCCGACCATCACCAGCCAAGCCTGAAGCGGCCAGCGGCGCAGATATTCTAGCGGACTAGACCCGGATTGCGACGACTTGCGGCTCATGACCCCGCCTGCGTCTTGCGCTTTGCCAGCAGGGCCTGCAGGGCAATGGCGATGAAGGTCATATACATAAGCAGGAACGACAGAGCCGCGCCAAAGGGCCAGTCATTGGCACGCTTAAACTGGCGCTCAATGATGTTGGCGATCATCTGGCTATCGGGTCCGCCGAGCAGGTCTGGCGTCAGATAGGCCCCAAGGGCGGGGATAAAGGTAATCAATATGCCCGACGCGATGCCGGGCAAGGCCAAGGGCACCACGACCATCAGCATGGTGCGGACATGCCCAGCGCCAAGATCAAGGCTGGCCTCAAGCAAGGAACGATCCAGCCGGTCCAAGGCCGAATAGAGCGGCAAGACCATGAACGGCAGATGGACATAGACCAGGCCAAACACGACCGCGAAATTATTGTGCAGCAACTCGAGCGGCTGAAAACTGCTGAGCGGGCTCATGCCCACCATGGTCATTAGGCCGCTGGCATGGGTCCAAAGCCATCCAAGGCTTAAGTTCACATAGCCCTCGGTTCGCAGGACTGCGATCAGCGCGTAGGTTCGGATCAAGAGGTTGGTCCAGAACGGCAACATCACGAGCAGGATCAGCCAAGCCTTCAGCCTATCGGGGGCAAAGGTAATGGCTAGGGCCACCGGAAAGCCAACAATCAGACAGAGAAGGGTCGTGAGGCCAGCCACCCCGACAGACTTAAGGAATATGCCGACATAAAGCGGCTCAATAGCCCGCGCATAGTTGGAGAAGGTCCCCGTAAAGGCGATCTGGGTCAGGCCGACATTGGTGCCAAAACTATAGACCCAGACGATCGCCAGCGGGATCAGAAAGAACAGCAAGAGCCACGCCAAGGGCGGGCCAAGGACGGTTGCAAAGATCGCCTTTGCGCGCTTCCAGTTCTGCTCCATCCCCTCCCCTTTCCTTACAACTTCAAGACAAAAAAATCTTAGGCGGCCCGAATGCGGGTCATGGCCTCTTCGAAGAGCCTTGCCTTCTCGGGGCCCTCAAACAGGCTAAATTCACATTTGGCCATAATGTCTTTGCTGGGAAAGATCACCGGATTGGATCGATAACTCTCCGGCATAAGGGCCTTAGCCGCCGCGTTAGGGGTCGGATAGAGGATCTGCTTGGTGATGTCCGCGCCAACCTGTGCATCGAGCAGATAGTTGATGAAGGCGTGGGCATTGTTCGGATGGGCCGCACCGGTGGGAATACAGAGCGTGTCCGAATTGGCCAGGCTCCCCTCCTTAGGCACGACGAAATCGATGTCGGGGTCTTCGTTCATGATCTGAGCAATATCGCCGTTATATTCCATCACCAGATCAACATCCTTGGCCAGCAGCAGGTCCTGACCATTGTCGTCATGAAAGGCCTTAATGAACGGCTTTTGCTTGATCAGCATGGCCTCGAGCGAAGGGATCATCTCAGCGGGGATATTATTGACCGAATGACCCCGATATTTCGCGGCGAGGCGCATCAGGTCCCCCGACTCTGACAGCAGCGCGATGCGCCCCTTATAGTCTTCAGACTCAAACAGGTATTTCCAACTGTCCGGCACCGCCTTGACCTTGGACTTGCGATAGCCAATGCCCAGCACGGACCAGGTGTAGGGCATCGAAAATTTGCGCCCCGGATCGAACTCGGGATTCAGGAAAGCCGGGTCAATATTTTTGAGGTTGGGGATCTTGGCGTGGTCCAGCGCCATCAGCATGCCCGCTTGGCTCATCCGAGTCACAAATTCATTAGGCGGGACGATGACGTCAAAACCAGGATTTCCGGCCTTGAACTTGGCGAACAGTTCATCGGCCGTAGCGAACAGGTTGATGGTCACCTCAATACCGGTATCGGTTTTGAAATCGGCCAGGGTGTTTGACCCGATATAGGTGTCCCAATTGTAAAAGTTCAGCTGGTTTCCTTCACCAACCGAAGCGTCCTTCGGGGCTGGCTTTGGACTGCATCCGGCAAGTCCCCCAGCGAAGCTAAGGCCAATAGCCGCCGCGCCAGATGCCCCCAAGGCCGCCATCAACGAGCGTTTGGAAAGATCGATCTTGCTGGCCATGATGGTCTCCCCTCTGCTGAGATCTGCCCGATTGAGTTCAGCGTGCTTTAGGCCGCACGAACGCGCGTGATCGCCTCTTCGAACAGCTTGGCTTTCTCAGCACCCTCAAAGGCCCCATATTCACATTTGGTCATAATATCCGCAGGCGGGAAGATCACAGGGTTGCTGCGATAGCTGTCCGGCATCAGGGCCTTGGCGGCGGCATTAGGCGTTGGATAGAGGATTTCCTTCGTGATGGCTGCACCAGCCTGCGCATCCAACAGATAGTTGATAAAGGCGTGGGCATTGTTTGGGCGCGGCGCTCCGACCGGAATACAGAGCGTATCGGAGTTGATTAGGCTGCCTTCCTTAGGCACGACAAACCCAATATCGTCGTCTTCCTTCATAACCTGAGCAATGTCGCCATTATATTCCAGCACCAGATCGACATCCTTGGCCAGCAGCATGTCTTGGCCGTTATCGTCATGGAAGGCCTTAATGAAGGGCTTTTGCTTGATCAGCATGGCCTCGATTTGGGCGATCATTTCTGGCGGGATATTGTTGACCGAATGGCCCATATATTTTGCCGACAAGCGGATCAGATCAGCCGATTCCGACAGAAGGGCGATGCGGCCCTTATATTGATCGGAATCGAACAGATATTTCCAGCTGTCTGGCACAGCCTTAACCTTGGACTTGCGATAGCCGATCCCGAGCACCAGCCAGGTATAGGGCATGGAAAATTTCCGGCCGGGATCGAACTCTGGGTTCAAAAAGGTCGGATCAATATTTTTGATATTGGGGATCTTGGCATGGTCCAGCGGCATTAACATGCCAGATTGGCTCATCCGTGTGACAAACTCATTAGACGGGACAATGACGTCAAAACCCGGATTGCCCGCCTTTAGCTTGGCGAACAGTTCGTCATTGGTGGCAAAAAGGCTCATGCTCACATCGACGCCGCTGGCCTTTTTGAAATCCGCCAAGGTCGTGGGGCCGATATAGGTGTCCCAATTATAGAAGTTGAGCTTGGGCTCCTCGGTGCCGGATGCACTCTTGGCCGCTTCCTTGGGGCTACAGCCCGTCAGGCCTCCCGCAAAACTCAGGCCGACTGCGGCCGCACCGGACGCCCCGAGGGCCGTCAACAAAGAGCGCCTAGAAGCACCGGTCTTGTCACTCATGATCTCGTCCCCTCGTCTGATATCTTAGCAAAACCTATCAATTGGAGAGGGTGGTGCCAACTCATGACGCCGCGCAAGCTTCAATTGATCTGATCCCGGCCTACAGTCTCACGCGTTGCGCAAATACCAATCAAAATCCAACGCCGTGACGACCTCATTGAAGCGCGCCTGCTCGGTACGCTTTACCGAGACAAACATGTCTACAAACCGGTCACCCAGATAGTCCCGCAAGACCGCAGACTGATCAAAAAGATCGACCGCAGAGAACCAGTTGGATGGAAGGCGCACATTGGCGTCCTTGGCAGCCGCATAGCCATCACCCACCACAGCGGGGCCCGGATCGATCTGATGGGTAATACCATGGTGGGCACAGGCCAAAATCACGGCCAGCACCAGATAGGGGTTGGCGTCCGCTCCGGCCACCCGATGCTCAACATGGCGGGTATGGGGCAGACCCGCAGGTACGCGCAACGAGACGGTACGGTTATTGACGCCCCAAGTCGGGGCGACCGGCGCATAGGAATTGGCCTTAAAGCGGCGATAGGAATTGGCGTTGGGCGCGAGAATGGCCATGCAGTCACCGAGCAACAACTTCATGCCGCCAATGGCGTGCTTGAGCATTGGCGAGCCTTGCAGATCCTCACTGGCGCAAAGGTTTTCACCGGCGGCATTGTTAAAACTGACATGCATATGAAAACCGCTACCGGCCCGGTCTGACCAAGGCTTGGCCATAAAGGTCGCCTCACAGCCGTGGCGAAGCGCAATACCCTTGGCCGCGCGCTTATAGATCAAGGCATCATCGGCGGCGCGTAAGCCATCGGGCTTATGCTTCAGGGTCAGCTCCACCTGACTTGGCGCAAATTCCGAAATAGCCCCCTCAAGCGGAACACCCAGCACGTCACAGGTGGTCCAAAGCTCGCGCAGGAACGGAGAGATGGCTTCCAGTTCTGGCAGGCCATAGACCTGAATGCCGGTGGGCCGATGACCGGTTAGCGCAGATTTTGGCGGCTGAAGATCGCCGTCGGCTGTCCGCTCCAAATCGACCAGATAATATTCCAGTTCGCAGGCCGTTACCGGCGTCAGACCATCTGCAGCAAACCGGTCTAGGACGCGTTGCAACACATGGCGCGGGTCCAAATCGTTAGGCGTCCCGTCAAGCTCGTACATCGACAACATCACCTGACCCACGTCCGGGCCAAGCCAAGGCGCGGGTGTCAGTGTTCCAGGAACGGGGCGGGCAAGGCGGTCGGCGTCCCCATCTTCCCACACAAGGCCCGTTTCTTCACAGTCCGCGCCATTGGTATCGACCACAAGCACTGAGCCGGGCAAGAACCGGCCATACTCATAGATCGGCATCAACTCATGACGGCGCAGGCGCTTGCCTCGCGGCACACCGGTCATGCTGGTGAAGAAAATGTCGAAATATTGAATTTCGGGATGAGCCTCCAAAAACTGACGGCACTCTTCTGGAAGCGCGACACCGGGATGGGGCTTGGGGGCAGATGTGGTCATAGGTCAGAACTTTCCAGAGCAGCGGCAAAGTCATCAATAGCGGCGACGAGCCGATCAATGGCCGCATCTTCAGTATAGGGAGACACCAACATCATGTTGTGAAACGGCGCAATAAGCACGCCGCGATTGATCAAAAATAGATGCAGTGCTTCAAGAAGGTCATGATCAAGCGCCAAGCGCATTTGCTTGGCATTGCGCGGCGGTGGATTGGCGAAAACAAGCTCGACCCGCGCGCCCACCTGGACGGCACTCCAATCCAAGCCTCGCGCCGCAATCACGCGTCGTAGGCCCGAAACTAGTCGCTCAGCACCCTCTAGCATCGGTCCATAGGCCTTCGGGGTCATGACCTCGCTCAACATCACCTTCATGGCGGCGAGGGACAGGGCATTTCCAGATAGGGTCGTGCCAATCCCAGAATAGCCCGGGCCAATAGCTCGGGCAGCCTTTGCCATCTGCTCGGCAAGCTCTGACGTCACGCCCCAGACGGCTGCGGGGACCCCGCCCGCGATGGCCTTTCCAAGCGTGAAAATATCAGGTTCCAGCCCATAGGCGACGGTCGCGCCGCCGGGACCTGTCGAGATCGTATGGGTCTCATCGATAAGAAGCAGCGTGCCATATTTGCGCGTCAGGGCCCGCAGGCCCTCTAGATAGCCCTCTTCTGGAACGATCATCCCGCAGTTGGTCATAACCGGTTCGGCCAGCACGCAGGCCACGTCACCGGGGGCCAACGCCGCCTCCAAGGCCGCCAAATCATTAAAGTCGATGACCTTGGCAAAGGCCGCCACATCATGGACCTGACCGACAAGTCCCGCCTTAAGCGCCGCCTTTCCGCTCGCGAGACTTACGAATGTGTCATCGACCGCACCGTGATAGCAGCCATCAAAGACTAAGATCTGGGATCGGCCCGTGACCGCCCTCGCCCACCGGATCGCGGCGCGATTGGCGTCGGTGGCGGTATTTGCAGTCTGCCAAAAGGGCAATCCAAAACGCTCGCTGAGCATCTGTCCGACTTGGGCGGCATCTTCTGTGGGCAACATAAAGCCCGTTCCCTTAGCGGCCTGATCGGCTAGGGCCTTGGCTACGGCCTCTAGGCCATGGCCAAACATCGAGGGCGTGTCTGCGAGGCAAAAATCATCATAGTCCAGGCCGTCGACATCCGTCAGGCGCGCGCCTTGCCCTGATTTTGCAACGATCGCAAAGGGGGTGGCCCAATCGCCCATCCAGTGCATGGGCACACCGCCCAGCCAATGGTCCTGAGCCTTCAAGGCTAAGGCCGCGCTGGCCGGATGGCTGACCACAAACCGGGCGCGTTCTTGGTCCAGTAGGCTGTCGAGGACAGGCCTGATCATTGCACCCCGCCGAAGCACAGATATTTGGTTTCGAGATATTCGCTTAGGCCCTCAGAGGCTCCCTCGCGGCCAAGGCCACTTTCTTTCCATCCCCCGAAGGGGGCGACTTCGGTGGAAAATAGACCCTCATTGATCCCGACCATACCAAATTCGAGCGCCTCGCCCACCCGCCAACAGCGGTTAACATCACGGCTATAGAAATAGGAGGCCAAGCCATAGGGCGTGCCATTGGCCAAAGCGATGGCCTCAGCTTCCGTCTCGAACTTAAAAAGCGGCGCGACCGGGCCAAAAATCTCCTGACTGAAGATCTCCATCTGCGGCATCACATCGACAAGGACTGTGGGGGTGTAGAACTGCGAGCCCGCATCATGACGCCCACCGCCCGTCAGGGCCTTCGCTCCCATGGCCAGCGCATCATTGACGAGCCGTTCGACCTTTTCTATCGCCTCATCATTAATAAGCGGACCGATTACGGTGTCTGGATCGGAGCCTCGGCCCACCGCAAAGGCCCCAACCTCTTGGGCTAAGCGTTCGGCAAACGCATCATAAATGCCTGATTGCACCAACATCCGGTTGGCGCAGACGCAGGTCTGTCCGGCATTGCGATATTTCGAGGCCAAGGCCCCGGCCACAGCCTCGTCGAGGTCAGCATCGTCGAAGACAATAAACGGCGCGTTTCCGCCCAGCTCCAGCGACAGCTTTTTCACCGTCCCGGCACATTGGCGATAGAGGATCTTTCCCACCTCGGTCGAGCCTGTGAACGACAGTTTGCGCACGCGGGGATCATCACAGAGCACTTGGCCAATGGCGGCCGCATCGGTGCCGGTAACAATATTCAGCACACCCCCAGGAACCCCCGCAATCTCCGCCAACCGAGCCAAGGCCAGAGCACAGAGCGGCGTTTCTTCAGAAGGTTTGACCACAACCGTACAGCCCGCCGCCAAGGCTGGACCAACCTTGCGGGTGATCATGGCGATCGGAAAATTCCACGGCGTAATGGCC
>CALFYB010000160.1 GCA_937952995.1 uncultured Caulobacteraceae bacterium | reverse complement strand
GGGGCGTGGGCATCGGCTTCATCGCCGCGGCCGCCGGGTTCTACTATTATTTCAATGTCATCCGCGCCATGTGGTGGTCCGCTCCTTCGAGCGACAAGGCCATCGTCCTGCCCTGCATCAGCAAGGTGGTCATCGCCGTTCTAACCATCGCGGTGCTCATCCTCGGCGCCCTGTTCCTGATCCAGTCACGCGGCACCGCGAAGGTCGGCAAGCTCTGCCGCGCCCGCCTCGATCGCCCGGCGCACCGAGCCGCTTCGACATCGTGTCGAAGAACGCCAGGTCGATGTAGACCTTCTGGTCCGGCGGGCAGTAGAACGGACCCATCGCGCTCTGCGCCGCGCCGCAGCCCGAGCGGGCCCGGCTGATCCCGGTCCAGAGGTTGTCCTCGACAAAACCGTCGCCATCGGCCGCGCCGCGCAGTTCCTGCTGGCGCTGGACCCCATAGTTCTTGGCATCGAGCGACTTTTCGCGGATTGCCCGGCCAGCCTCGTCGTCGAGCTTGCACAACAGCCGGTCAGCATATTGGCGCGCTTCGTCTTCGGTTTCGCGGACGATCACGTGGGCGCGGTAGCCGAACTTGAGCGTGCGGCCCTTGGCGGCAGCGCGGGCTTTCATGTCGGTCACGGTTTCGCGGACCTTGTCCATGGTATCGGGCCACATCAGGTAGACGTCGGCGGCTTCGGCGGCGCATTCGCGCGCTTCGTGGCTCAGCCCGCCGAAGTAGAACGCCGGACACTTGCCCGAAAGCGTGGTAATCCGCGGCGGATCGAGTTTCAGATTGTAGAACTCACCCTGAAAATCGAGGCTTTCGCCGTTGAGCAGCGTCCGGACGATCTTCATGATCTCGGTCGCGCGGGCATAGCGCGGGCCGCTCTCGATCTTCTCGCCCGGCATATCGGAGGAGATAATGTTGACGTTGAGCCGCCCGCCGGTGCCGGCGGCATTGGGGCCCAGGATCCGGTCGAGCGTGGCGATTCGCCGCGCCAGTTGCGGCGGCCAGTCTTCGCCCATCCGGGTCGCCCACAGCAGCTTGATCCGCTTGACCTGGGTCGCCACGGCAGCGGCAAAGGCGGTGGTATCGAGGCCAAGACTGTAGCCCGAAGGGAGCAGGATATTGTCGAACCCGCCCGCCTCAGCCTGCAGGACGATATCGCGGCAATGTTCCCAGCTTGACTGGAGCCGCGGGTCCGGAACGCCCAGAAACTCATAGTCATCGTCGCAAAGGGCCGAAAACCAGCTAATTTCGCATGGGGCCTGCGTCATGGCAGCGGTGCTCCGAGGGCGGCGACCAGCACCTCATACCAGGACTGACGGGTCCATCGCGGCTTATAGGCATCTGGAATTTCAGCGATGCGCGCTGGGGTCTGGGTACCAACGATTGGGATGGGCCGAGCAGGATGAGCCATGATCCAGCTATAGGCCGCTGCCGCCAGCGAAACGCCATAGGTTTCGGCGACCGCGCCAAGGGCTGCGGCAACGGCCCGCTCGCGGTCTGAGCCCGGCGCAGCCAATCGCCCTCCGCCCAGCGGCGACCAGGCCAAGACGGTCATCTTACGCGCAATCGCTTGATCCATGGTCCCGTCGGAAAGGGGCCCGACCGTCAGGGGAGAAAATTCTGGCTGCGTCGAGACTACGGGCAGCCGCAGATGTGCGGCAAAAGCCTCAATCTGACTGGGCGTATAGTTCGACACCCCAACTGCGCCAATCTTTCCCGCCTCATGCGCCGCTTCCAGCGCCCGGGCAATTTCAACCGGATGGGTCAGGATGTCAGGGCGGTGAATCTGCCAAAGGGCGACATGCTCCACGCCCATACGGCTCAAGGAGGCGTCAATGGCCGAGGTCAGATAGGCCTGACTGGAATTGTAGGGCACACCCATCTCAATTCCGCCCTTGGTGGCGATCACCATCTGCTTTGCCAAGTCCGGGGCCTGCTTGAGCACCGCGCCCAGCAGGGCCTCGGCTGCGCCAAACGGCTCTCCATTGTCTGGGCCATAGATGTCCGCCGTGTCGAACAGGGTCACCCCCGCGTCGAGCGCAGCCTGCACTCTAGCCTGGGCGGCGTTCACATCCGCGCCACGGAAACGCCACATGCCCCAAGCGATGGAGGAGACGGATGGGCCCCCGGCATAGAGGGCGCGATTTTTTGAGGGTTCAGGAAGGTATGTCATCGATGTCATACTATGCCCGAAACCGTTCATGTCAACGCGAGCAAATGGCGCGAAAAATGGTTTAGGTGATGAAGCAGAATATCATTTTAAGTGAAAGTTTGAGCTGTTCGCCCAATTAAGCTCACGTAAATTCCTAATAGCCAAAATAATACTAAAATATTCTGTATTAGAATTGGAAAAATTAGTTTTACTTTGGATAAAATAGGCCATTACCGAATCAATTTCTGGAATTATATTTATTTAACACAAAATTTTGTCGATAAATTATGAAAACATGCGATCAACATGACAACGGTGTCAGATAATCTAGCAAAAAAGTCCGGCGTAAAATCTCCATCAAGTCTTGTCCGACGATTATGGTGCCCGAAAAATGGGGCCTGACCGCCGTAGCCAGCTTTGATCTCGGGTCGACGCAGACACTCAATCTCGGTATAGCCCATGACTAGGAAGGCCTGTCGCTTGGGTGGACAATGTCCAACCAGGTCAGGGCCAATAGCCATTCGACCCAAAGCAATCAGAGGCCTGACATGCAATTTGATGACGTCGTCCTAGGTCGCCGCAGCATCCGCGGTTACAAGCCCGATCCCGTGCCGCAGGCGCTGATTGAGGAAATCCTCACCCTCGCCATGCGCGCGCCATCATCGATGAACACCCAACCCTGGAACTTCTATGTCCTGACCGGCGAGCCGCTGGACCGGATTCGGGCCGGGAACACCGAACGGAACCTAGCGGGCATTCCCCATTCGCGGGAATTCCGCACCGGCGAAGCCTTTGAGGGGCAGCACCGAGATCGTCAGGTCGGCGTGGCCAAGCAGCTCTTTTCGGCGATGGGCATCGCCCGCGACGATAAGGACGCGCGCCAAGATTGGGTCCTGCGCGGCTTTCGCCAGTTTGACGCACCCGTCTGCATCATCGTGACCTATGACCGCGTGCTCGCCGGCAGCGACGATACGCCCTTTGACTGCGGCGCGGTGACCACCGCCTTGGTCAATGCCGCCTGGTCTCGCGGACTGGGCGCGGTCATCAACAGCCAAGGCATCATGCAATCGCCCGTCGTGCGCGAACATGCAGGCATCGCCGATGATCAGATCATCATGAAAAGCATTGCCATCGGCTGGCCCGACGAAAGCTTCCCAGCCAATGCCGTCGTCTCAGAGCGCAAAACCGTGCAAGAGGCCGCAGTGTTTCGCGGCTTTGACCAATAGATCTAAGCCACCTCGCCCAATCGTTTCAGGGCGTTAGCCACTGAAACGACGGGTGGGGACAAAAGGCAGCGTGGGCGTAGGACCGACACAAAAGCGCGTGAGCTTTGGGTTGGCCTGAGGGGTCACTCCCAGTCCTTACAGGCCTAACAGAGCCTTCACCTTGGCTTGCGTCTCGATAAGGACCTATGCCGAAACCTTTCCTTTAGAGGTCGCCCTAGTGTCTCGCCAATCGCGGGAATGCGCACGGAAGCGCTGTTACCCCATCTTTTGACTTGAATGGCCACTGTGACCTCTAACCATCTACATTCGTGATACATTCGCCCCTCGACCTCATGAGACCTTGGCCTTCTGGCCGGTGTTAGGAGCTGTCGACCCGTCGCGATGAAGTACGGTGTTGGTACCCTACGCCCTATCCATCGGCGGGCATCAGGGATCGAATATCCCGCTTACGAATGAAAACAGTTCAGGTTGGCTGCAAGGCTAACCCCCAAAAGTCCACTGCCTTAGTCGTGGAAAGGACTGGTGGTGGTGGAGGGTGATCTCAAGAACGCCTCAGCTTTAGATCATTTTCTCAGTTTCGAGGTCGCAGATTATGAAAGATCACTTTAATGTTGAGGGCCCATATGAAAGCATGCTTTAATTAAGAGCAAGGGGTATAAAGGGTACTTTCAATGGCTCGCGCCACCGGAAAACATGTTGTCACGACCACCTTAGGCGAGCCCGTCCAAGCCTTTGTGCCGTGTCAACTGCCCCCAGCCAATCCGCCGCTGGCGCCGACCTCTTATGTTGAATGGAACCGAGAGGCGGAATTGGCGCTAGCGCGCTTGGCTGGGGTATCGGGCCTCGTCCCATCGGTGGAATGGTTGCTCTATAGC
>CALFYB010000159.1 GCA_937952995.1 uncultured Caulobacteraceae bacterium | reverse complement strand
GCCGGGGCGAACAGGAAGCAGATTCCGGCCTCGTCGAGCGCCTTGCGGGACTGTTCCATCGTGCAGGCGAGATTGACTCCCAGTGCCGAAAGCACGTCCGAGGAACCCGAACTGGAGGACAGGGCGCGGTTGCCGTGCTTGGCGACCTTGATGCCGCCGCCCGCCGCAACGATGGCCGCAGCGGTCGAGATGTTAAAGGTGTGCTGACCATCGCCGCCCGTCCCGCAGGTGTCGATCACCTGATAGGGATGGTCCAGCTTGGTCGCGGCTTGGCGCATAGCCCGAGCGCAGGCGGTGATTTCGCCCACCGTCTCGCCGCGCATCCTCATGGCGGTCAGGGCGGCGGCCACCTGAGCGGGCGATGGCTCACCGCGCAGACAGGCGGCAAAAAAGATTTCCGCATCCTCTTCGCTCAGGGTCTGGCCGTCCGCGAGCTTGCTTAGCAGGGGTTTGAAGGCATCGGACATGGTGTCTTAGGCCGCAACCGTGCGCTTAACGCCCGCCATATCGAGGAAATTGGCCAACAGCTGATGACCGCCTTCGGTGGCGATGGATTCGGGGTGGAACTGCACGCCATAGATCGGACGGGTCTTGTGCTGAAGCCCCATGATCTCGCCGTCTTCGGTCCAGGCTGTGACCACCAGATCGGCGGGCAGGGTGGAGCGCTCAACCGCCAAAGAGTGATAGCGCGTGGCCGTGAAGGGATTGGGCAAGCCTGCGAACAGGCCCTTGCCGTCATGGTGGATCTGGCTGGTCTTGCCGTGCATCAGCGCCTTGGCCCGGACCACATCACCGCCAAAGGCTTGGCCGATGGCCTGATGACCGAGGCAAACGCCCAAAATGGCCAAGTCCTCCGGCGCGTTCTTTAACAGCGGCAGGCAGATCCCGGCCTGATCTGGATCGCAGGGCCCCGGCGACAGCAGCACCGCTTCTGGCTTTTGGCCCAAGGCCTGCTCAACGGTTAGGGCGTCATTGCGCACCACATTCGTCTGCGCCCCCAACTCGTTCAGATAGTGAACAAGGTTGTAGGTGAAGCTGTCATAGTTATCGATCACCAAGATCATGGTCAGACCCTCTTCTGGAGGTTTGATTTAGAGCCATTTGGGCGCGGGGGGAAGGGTATCAAAGCCCTCTCCCTGAGGGAGAGGGTTGGGTGAGGGACTTGTTTGTTTCTATCAATCGTCTCTAGCCATATCCCCAACCCTCATGGCAAAATCGGGCGATGGCCGAGGACGACGATCTAACCCGCAAACTGGAAGAGGTTCAGCAATTGCTGACCCCTGTGCCCAAGCGCGAGCGGCCTTGGCTCATGCTCGCTGCGGCCCTGTTCATGACGCTTTGTGCGCTGGGTTTCGCCGCGACGGCGATTATGGCTCCTGCGAACGTTAAGCTGCCCATGGCCGCGCGGAATGTGCAGCCGTAGGGCGACAAACAAGACCCCCTTCGTCGCTTCGCGCCACTTCCCCCAAAGAGGGAAGAGCTTAGTGTTCTAAACCTTCCCCCTCTGGGGGAAGGCAGAGATGGGGGCTGTTAGCCCATTGAACGTCTGATTAGCTCAGCTCGCTTGAACCCATCAGACAAAACTAAAAATCGGACGCGGCCTCAAGCAATTGCGCCCCAGGCATAACCCGCTTCACATCAGCCAGCGCACTTTGAAGTGCAGCCTGCGCCGAATCCGCCTCACGATTGAACTCCAACGCGACACGACCAGGTTGTCCCACGCCTACCAATACGTCGTCACAACCTTCTGCACCCAAGCGCTCGACCAAATCGTCCACGTTCTGGTCTGCTGGGGACAGGCGGTATTTAAGTGTGAATGTGTATTCCATAGTCAAACCTCTTTGTCTTTCTTAACAGCGGGGTCTTCGGACAAGCCCGCTTTGGCACCCTCAACCAGCATCTGACTCGCCAAGGCGTATTGCAGTTCAAGGCCTTCGTACGCTTCACTGAATCCGGGCTTCAGCTTGGCGCGCGCAGGCTTCGGCTTTGGCGCAAGGCATCTGGCACAGGTCGCGGTTGTTGACCGGGCAGGCGCGGTTGAAGGTGACGACGTGGTCCACCTCGGCGCGGATGCCGATCCACTCGCCCAGCTTGTGGTCGTGGTGGCTGGGCACATGGGCCATCAGCAAGTCGCCGCTGGCCAAGCGCAAGGTGTACAAAAATTCTGATCCGCGAAACGCCTTGCGGATGATTTCGGCCTTCACAGGTGCATCGTCGTCGTGCACGATGTCGTCGGCACGCAGCAGCACATCGCATTGCCCGCCTTCAAACGCGCAGGGCAGGGGGCATTCGGCCACATCGGTCAACTCGCCCACCGGGGTGTCGACCACCACTTGGCCGTTGACCTCGCGCAGCGTGGCGGGGGTGAAGACACCGTGCCCGATGAAATCCGCCACAAAGCGGGTGGCCGGGCGGTGGTACAGGCTGTAGGCGTCGTCCCACTGGTGCAGCTGGCCTTCGTTCATCACGCCGATCACATCGCCGATGGCAAAGGCCTCGAGCTGGTCGTGCGTGACCAGCAGCGCCGTGGCCTTGGCGGCCTTGAGGATGTTGCGCACCTCTTGCGCCAGACGTTCGCGCAGGTCGATGTCGAGGTTGGAAAACGGCTC
>CALFYB010000158.1 GCA_937952995.1 uncultured Caulobacteraceae bacterium | reverse complement strand
CGGATGCAGACTGTTCGGCTGATGAGCGACCTGCCTAAGGGCCAGCAACGCCGCATCAGCCTACCGGCACCCGATAGCCCCATATGGACAAGGCTGATCAGCAAGGCCCGCCTCGCCAAAGGCGCGGACTTCTCCGTCTGCGATATTGAGGTGCCGGTTCGGGTAGGCTCTTAAGATCCGCTCAAGACGGTAATGATCCTACGGGCTTCCGGGCTCGTCTGGACCGAGCGATCTTGCCAATGGCTGACAGGCCAAAGGCCGTTCAAGCTGTTGGTCAGGAAGATACCATCGGCCTTTTGCAAGGCCTCAGCAGACGCCTGAACAAGGCGCGCATCCATCCCCGCCTCAGCAGCCAGCGCAAGGACCCGCGCGCGCTCTGTTCCCGCCAAAACCCCGCAGGAGAGGTCTGGCGTGAAAAGCTGCTCCCCTTGTATCCAAAACAGGTTGGAGGCGGAGGCGCAGGCCAGATCTCCGTTCTGATTGAGCATGACGGCCTCATCTGCGCCGACGGCAAGGGCCTCACGCCGCGCCATGACATTGTCCAGATAGGCGAGGGTCTTGTGGTGTGCCGTCACCGAGGTGGCATTGCGGCGCACATTGGCCAACATCAACCGTGCGGGATGCTCTGGCTTATGGCTGGCCGCCGCGGTTGCCCATAGGCGCGGCTCAAGGGTCAGCGGCCGGTTCAGGCCACGACCACCGCTGCCTGCCGTCCAGTTTAACCGCACAGCCGCTCGCCCATGGGTCAAGCCTGACGCGGCAATGGCATCGGCCATGACCCTGAGGGCCTCATCTGGATCGGGCGCAGGTAGTCCGAGGGCCGCACAACCCAGTCCCATGCGCGCCAGATGGACCAACGGTCTCTGGACCTTTCCGTCCAAGGCCAGAAGCGTCTCGAACAGGCCGTCACCCAGCAAGAGACCGCGATCAGTAGGATCCAGTGCGATCATGGTTCATCTCCGGACAGGGCCGCCCGTATGGCAGAGATCTTATGCTCGGTTTCCAGACGCTCAGAGGCAGGGTCACTGTCAGCAACAATCCCCGCCCCGGCCCGCACTTCAAAGGACCAACCCTCAGCATCTTCAACCAAGGCGACGGTTCGGATCAAAACGCTGGAGTCGAACCCGCCCTCAAACCCCGCCCAGAACAGGACACCGCAATAGGGCCCGCGCGGGGACTCCAGCTGAGAGATGACCCTCATCGCCTGAACCTTTGGGGCACCTGAAATGGAGCCCGGCGGGTAGGTAGCGCGAAGAACCTCTCCAGCATCAACGCCCTCGACAAGCTCGCCGACCACCGTCGAGACGAGGTGATGCACATTGGTGAAGGTCTCGACCTCAAACAGTTCCGGCGTGCGCACCGTTCCGGGCACACAGACCCGCGCCAGATCATTGCGCATCAGATCGACAATCATCAGATTTTCGGCGCGATCCTTTAGGCTCTGACGCAAATTGGCCGCCAAGGCCTGATCGGCCTGAAGGTCGCCGCCCCGTGGAGCGGTGCCCTTAATCGGCCGGGTCTGTGCCAAGCGGGGCGTACCAGCCTGAATGCTGATGAACCGCTCCGGAGAATTGGACACCACCGCGCGGCCGGGAAGCTTCACATAACCGGCAAAGGGCGCGGGGCTGGTCGCAATGAGGCGTTCGATCAGGTCTGCGGGGCTCACGCCGCGCCGCATCCGCCCAACCCAAGACTGCGCGATATTGGCCTGAAAAATTTCGCCCGCCTCGATCTTCTTTACGACGATGGCGACATTGGCTTCATAGGCGGCATTGCTGGCGGCCGCTTCAAAGCCCTGCGCCAATCGGCCCTCAAAGGCAGTCGGCCGTGGCAAGGCCAACCAACTTGATGCGAGGTCAGCCGCCTGTTGGGGATTAGAACCACAACCCACCACAAAGAGCTTTCGATGAAGGTGGTCGAAAGCCAAGAGGCTGCAATAGCGCGCACAGACCAGATCCGGCCACCCTTGCGACCGGGCTAAGGTTACGGGCTCTGACCGGGCACCGAGCTCATAGCTCGCTAGGCCAATCACCCCTCCCTGAAAGGGGGGATGGTCAGGATCGATAGACCGATCCGCGCCTGTGCTCGACCCGATCAAGATCGAGAGGGCCGAAAAGGGATCGCGCCCCTCTTCGCCGCCGAGGCTCAAGACCTCTTCGGGTCGCGCAGCCACGTAAGACCATCGACCCCGTTCAGCCGAGCCGTCGGAGATCAGGCCTACGGCATAGTCCTCATGAGCCAGAGCGGCCAAAATTGACACCGGCTCTTGCCAATCGGATTGAAGGATGACCGGTGCATACATGAAGAGGCTCTATTCTGGTGCGCCTGTTCACACCCGTTACCCCTTCAATTTAGAGGGTCGTGTCCCTTTGCCCACCCTTGACGAACAGCAAGATCACAAAGCCAATCACCATCATGGCGGCGATCGGGATGAAGCCCGCCTGCTGGGTCTTGAACAGGCTGGTGAAGAGCTGGACCATCATCGAGCCAATCCACACCGTTGCTGTGCCTGACAGGGCATAGAGGCCAAAGAAGGCCCCCGTCTGGTTAGAGGGGATCAGGCGGGTCAAAAGGGTGCGGCTGGAAGCGTAGGAGCCGGTGACAAAGATCGCCACGCCAAAACCGATCACCAGATAGAGCAGCTCGGGCAGGGTGTTGAAGAACGGACCGTTCCAGACCTTGGGGTGAGCCGACGCATCATAGGCCCAGAAATAGAGTATCCGGTCTGGCCTCATGCCCAATTGGGAAACTAGGCATAGGATCGTGCCCAAGATCGCGACCTGAACGCCGCGCTTAGGACCAAACCGCCCGTCGAGATAGCCGCCAAAATAGCCGCCAAAAACCGCAAAGATGCTGAGAGCGACGCCGTAGATCAGCATCTCCAGCACGCCCCAATGCATGACACCGGCCGCATAGACGCCGCCAAACAGCAAAAGGGCGGTCATGGCGTCGACATAGATCATCCGCGCACCCAAGAAGATCGCGGCATCCTTATGGCCCTTCAACAGCCCCAGCATCCCGCGAAGGGTTTCGACGCCGCCTTTCAGCGCCTGCATAACCGTGGCACCCGTCTTGGGCTCGTCGGGCGTGAACAGGAACAGCGGGATGGTCCAGATCGTAAAGAGCACCGCTGCGATGGGGGCGACAATCCGGTCGGTCTCATGCTTGAGCGGATCGAGGCCGAACAGGGGATGGGCCGGAATGAACGGCCAATCGACCTTGCCCGGCAAGGCAAAGGCCCAGAGCACGAAGATCAGCGCCAGAACCGACAGGCCATTGCCACACATCAGCCCCAGGCCAGACGCCGTATGGGCCTTGTCCATGCCCGCGGCGCGGATGAGTAGGGCGTTATGCAACATCTCGATATAGGCGAACAGAACCGCAATGATGGTCGCCAAGACCACCACCGTCGCGACGCTGAGCCCCGAGCCATCGGGCTTGGTCCACCAGAGGGAAAAGATCATCGGCACCATCAAGGCAACGCCGAGCAGGATGCCCGGTTTGCGCGGTCCAAGCCTGTCAATCGCGGCACCGAGCAGGGGTGCGGTGAAGGCAACAATCAGACCCGACCACATGCCATAGGCGGCGACCATCGCCTGCCCGCGCACCGGGTCTCCGACCACGACGGTCGAGAAATAGGGCATGAACACATAGATGGTGATCAGGATGACATAGGGGTCTCGCGCGCCCTGATGCAAAGCCCAAGAAATGCCCCCCAAAGAGAGCCCGCGCGGTTTACCGGCTGCGGGTGCAGCACTGATCGCATGATCCGTCATCTATCCTCCGGACGGACCCTCTTTTTTTGGGGTCTCGCCTAGAGCAACGGTGGACCGCCCATTGCGGTTTGTCAGCCCCCTAATCGCTTTTTCCCTGTGCCAGCAGACATAATTCTAATCTGCGAGGCGCGCCTCAACGGCCGACAGCACATCCTTTAAGGACACCTCAAACCCTTCGGCCAGCAAGGCTTGGGTCAGGGCGGTCAGACAGAGCCGGACATGGAGCGGCGTGGCGCTAGCGCCCATCAGACCAATGCGCCAGATCTTGCCCTTTAGGGGTCCAAGGCCTGCGCCAATCTCGACGCCGTGGGTGGCCAACATCCGGGCTCGCACCGCCGCCTCGTCAATGCCCTCAGGCACCTTGATGGGATTAAGCTGGGGCAGGCGGTCAGCCTTGGCGGTCAAGAACTCCAGACCCGCCGCCATGATCCCGGCGGCCAAGGCCTCGTGACAGCGCCGATGACGGGCAATCGAGGCCTCGACACCCTCTTCGAACAGCCCGCAAAGGGCCTCGTGCAGGCCGTAGATGGCATTGATCGGGGCGGTGTGGTGATAGGTCCGGCCGCCGACACCGCTCCAATAGCCCATCAGCAGACTGACATCGAACAGCCAGGTGCGGGCCTTGGTCTTGCGCGCGGCAATCGCCTCAAGTGCCCTTGGCCCAAAGGCAATCGGGGCCAGTCCGGGAGGGGCACCAAGACACTTTTGGGTCGCGGAATAGACGACGTCAGCGCCCCAAGCGGCGACATCGACCTCAACCCCGCCAAGGGCCGTGACCGCATCGACAATGCTCAAGGCTCCATGCTCCCTTGCGAGGGCACAGAGCGGGCCGGGGTCGGAATGGACGCCGGTCGAGGTCTCCGCCTGAACAAAGGCCAGCACCTTGGCCCCGCGCGCCCAAAGCGCCGCCTCGACCTTGCGCAGGTCAATGGGCTCGCCCCAGCCGTGCTCAACGCGAATCACTTCGGCACCGGCCCGTTCAGCCATATCGGCCATCCGTTCGCCAAATTGACCATTGATCGCGATCACTGCCACCTCACCCGGTTCGAGCAGGTTCATGATCGCCGCCTCCATCGCCCCGGTTCCGGGCGCGGGAAGGGGTAGGCAGACATGGTCCGGAGCCTTGAACAGGGCCTGCAAGCCGGCCTTGGTCTCCTCCATAAGCGATTGAAATGCCGGATCAAGATGGCCGATGGTGGCGCGGGCCTGAGCCTGCAGCACGCGCTGAGAGACTTCAGAGGGCCCCGGGCCCATGAGGAGTCGCTGGGGCGGAAAAAAACTACGCATAGCTACCCGTTCTCACGCCTTGGTGATTGGCTTGTTCGGCGCAGATGACCCATAAGGAAGGTCCCTGGATGGAGGTCCACGGTACCAGTTGCGCCCGTCGCTAGATCGTATGGTCCGGCGGCGGGCGTTTTGTTTTAGGCGAGGAGCTGGTCAGCCACCTTGTCACGCATCGCATCGTCGACCCCCAGCGCCTTGACCAGATAGTCATCAAGGCTGGAATAGCGATCTTCGATCATCTCAAAAGCGCGCTCAAGATAGGATGCCTCGACGCCCAAAAACGCCTTCACGGCTTGGGGCGTCGGCTCGCCGCCGAAATAGCCCTTAACCATTTCGGTCGCCGTCGGAACCCGCTCTTCGATGCGCGCGGCAAGATTGGTCAGCAGATAATCTTCCATCACATCGTCGCGGTGAACCCCGAGGACATGATGGGTCAGGGCCGCCAACATGCCGGTGCGATCCTTGCCCGCCGCACAATGGATCAAGACCGCGCCCTTGCCCGAGGCCACGGCCTGGAAATAGCGCGAGAACAGATCGATATGACGATCTTCAAAGGGGGCGTGGGTATAGTAGTTGAGCATATAGGTCCGCACGGCCTCTTCATTGAGACCTGAGGCGCGGAGCACCTCCATATGCGGGGCCTCGACCTGATCGCCGGTGTCATTTTCAATGACTTGGCCGGTAAAGCCCGCTGGAAACCGCGAGGGTTCGCGTAGACGTTCCCCGGGACGGCGCAGATCGACCACATAGGCGATCCCTAGCCCGGCAAAGGTCTCTAGGTCCGCGTCAGTCGCCTGACTGAGGTTGGCCGACCGGAACAGCTGGCCCGATTTGACCTTGCGACCCGCCGCAGTGACGTAGTTGCCATAGTCACGAAAGTTGTTGATGCCATCAAAGGCGTGAATGCGCTTGCTCATGGGTTCAATTCTTAGCGCCCCAAATCGGCGATGGCGAGCCTTTGACAAAGAATTCACACAGCGGCCATAGTGGCCCATGACCCAGCAGCACAGCTTTACCAGTTTTGATGGCCAGACCATCGCCTATCACACCCTCGGCGAAGGGCGTCCGACCCTTCTACTGCACGGCTTCATGGCCAGCACCCAGCTCAACTGGACCGGGCCGGGCATCACCGCCAAGATCGCCGCCTTGGGCCGAAAGGTCATAGCGCTTGATTTTCGCGGCCACGGGGCCAGCGCGCCGTTCAATGCCGAGGCTGAGTTTCCCCCCGACGTCCTGTCGATGGATGTCGAGGCCCTGCTCGGCCATCTCGGTCTCAGCGATGTGGATCTGGTCGGCTATTCGATGGGGGCCCGGACGGCGGTGCGGCTGCTGATCCGAGGCTTTCGGCCGGGCAAGCTGGTCATGGGCGGCATGGGCGATACCGGCGCGACCACCATCGGCAACCGCATGGCCTTCTTTGAGGACAGTCTTCTCAAGGGAGAACAGGCCGCCAACCCTGCCGCTGGCAAGCGGATGGCGGCAATGCTGGCGGCGCAGGGTCTATCGCCCCTGTCGATGCTGAAGGTCCTAAAATCCCAGCTGCCGGTCGATCCCGCAGCTCTAGCCACCATCCCAACGCCGATCCTGATCATCAATGGCGCGCAGGACGAGGATAATGGCTCCCCCGAAGGGCTGGCCAAGCTTTTCCCAAATGCTGAGGCCAAGCGGGTCCAAGGCGACCATCTGACCGCCATCGGTGATCCCGCCCTCGGCGACCTGACCTGCGCGTTTTTAGGGGCGGGCTAGGCCCTAGCGCCCCTTAACGGAACGGTGGCTCGTCGAAGGCTCGTAGTTTGCGCGAGTGTAGGTGCGCGCCTTCGCGTCTCATCAGATCGACGGCTGTGATGCCGATCTTCAGATGCTGGTTGATGGCCTGGTCGTAGAAGAGATTGGCCTGACCGGGCAGTTTCAGCTCTCCGTGCAGAGGCTTGTCCGAGACGCACAGCAGGGTCCCATAGGGCACGCGGAACCGGTAGCCTTGGGCGGCGATGGTGGCGCTTTCCATATCGATGGCGACGGCCCGCGACTGGTTGAAGCGATAGGCGGACTGTGAGTATCGCAGTTCCCAATTGCGGTCGTCCGTGGTCACCACCGTGCCCGTGCGCAGCCGCTTTTTGAGCGTATCACCGGTCTCACCCGTGACGATCTCGGCGGCGCGGTGCAGGGCCACCTGCACTTCGGCAATGGGCGGGATGGGGATTTCAGGACCGAGCACATCATCGAGCACATGGTCATCGCGCAGATAGGCGTGGGCCAGCACATAGTCGCCGATGGTCTGGCTGGCGCGCAGGCCGCCGCAATGGCCGATCATCAACCAAGCCTGAGGCCGCAGCACGGCCAGATGGTCGGTGATGGTCTTGGCGTTAGAGGGCCCGACGCCGATATTGACCAGCGTAATGCCTCGGCCTCCCGGGGCCATCAGGTGATAGGCGGGCATCTGGTGCTTGCGCCACGGTCCATTAGCCACCGCCGCCTCCGGGTCAGGCGTGTCCGCCGTCACCATCACCCCGCCTGCGCAGGACAGGGCCGTATAGACGCCGCCCGCCGCCAGTTGCTCGCAGCCCCAGCGCACGAACTCGTCGACATAGCGGTTATAGTTGGTGAACAGGATGAACTGCTGAACATGCTCGGACGGCGTGCCGGTATAGTGCTTGAGCCGGGCCAGCGAGAAGTCGACCCTCAGACCGTCAAACAGGGCCAGCGGCCGGTCCTCTTCGGGGTCCATGACCCAAAGGCCATCGACCAACTCGTCGCCGATGTGGGACAGGTCCGTGGTCGGGAACCAACGGCCAAGATCAGCCGACACCGCCCCATCGAGCGACAGGCCTTCGGCCCCATCGAGCACATAGGGATAGGGAATCTCTTGCTGCGACAGTCCAACCTCAAGCGTGACGTCGAAATCTTGCTTCAGCAGGGTCAGTTGCTCGACCAGATAGTCGCGAAACAGGGCGGGCTTGGTGATGGTCGCGGCATAGACGCCCGGAGCCGAAAGGCGGGCAAAGGCCCGGTGCAGGCGCGGCTGCACCTCGCCGCCGTGGATCAAGCGAAGTTCGGGATAGGTGAAGGCTCCCGAAGCCCGCAAGGCCGGGTCCGGCCGCTTTCCCGTGGTCAAATAGTCGTGCAGGGCTGTGCGCAGGGCGCGCACCGATCTCTCATAGAGATCCTGAAGCTGGTCTACGATCGCCAGCGGATTTTGCGTGTCTGTCATGGCCATTCCTACCTGAAATGGCCGTGATTGGGAAGTGGGGGCGGTTTCTCTCGCCCCTGCCCGCTTGGTGAGAATTGATTGGCAATCAATTGATCATCAAAAACGATTTTAGATGGTATTTTAATTTTTATATGTCACGGCTAATGAGGTTTCGAAGACGAGGTCTCATAATCCCGTATGAGCGCATTTCGCATATTCCGAACAGATGTGCTGCCACAGGTTTCGAATGTGCGCCTTTATGAAGAGACAATCGATCATGTCCGGGATCACCACCGCGAAGTTCCGGCCAATCTACCGTCGATGATCATGGCTGTCGAAAACACCTTGATCAATCCGACCCACATTGAAAAAAGTCGTTCTAATTCATACGTCTATGTCGATGCTCAGACCACAAATTCGTCAGGAGACCCTTTTCGGGTTCCCGTCAAAGTCATTGACGC
This sequence comes from uncultured Caulobacteraceae bacterium, assembly GCA_937952995.1. Lineage (GTDB taxonomy): Bacteria > Pseudomonadota > Alphaproteobacteria > Caulobacterales > Caulobacteraceae > CAISGS01. The sequence goes on along the minus strand of CALFYB010000158.1, from coordinate 802 downwards.
AACATCCGCTCTGGTTAAGACTTTTTTCTTCGCCTCAACCCGGGTTTCAGATGAGGCAATCGTTTGGAGGAGAGACGACAATGGCGGTTAGCCAAGCCTTCAGCGTAACCTATGATGCCCTGACAGACGTTCTCTATATCACAAAGCAGAGCGCTCAGGCGTCACGAGGTGTCGAAGATTCACAGGGCATCGTCTGGCGTTATGGTCCAGACGGCGACATCATCGGCGCCACCGTAGTTGATTTTGTTGACCTTTGGGCCAAAAGAAACGGTGCTCTGGCTGAGCAATTATCTGCCCATTTCAAAATACCGCACCCTCAGGCCATGACGGTCCTTGAGCGCGCGCTAGACCACCAGCCTCACTGATCCCCTATTCCGCAGGCAGCACGTTTTCGGTGCGCTTGGCCAAGAGCTTGTCGAACTCGCCCCAGACGCCTTCGGCACCGTGCCATTGGCCCTTGGTCGCGGCCTTGGAATATTCGGTCGAGCGGGCCTCAAAGAAGTTGGCATGCTCGACGCCGGACAGCAGGACCTGCAGCCAAGGCAGTGGGTTTTCCGTCACGCCATAAACCGTTGGCAGGTCTAGCTGGCGCAGGCGCCAGTCGGCGATGTAGCGGATATAGGTCTTGATATCCTTGGGCGTCATACCTTCGACGTCACCGGCCTCGAAGGCCAGATCGATGAACTTATCTTCGAGGCTCACCACATGTTTGCAGCAGTCGATAATATCGTCGGCGACGGCCTTGGTGACTACACCGGTCTCGGCATTGAAGGCGTGATAGAGCTGAACAATGCCCTCGCAG
>CALFYB010000157.1 GCA_937952995.1 uncultured Caulobacteraceae bacterium | reverse complement strand
TATGCAGACCATATTTGCCAACACCGGGATCCGCATAGGCCGCACCAAGGCCCAAGACGGCGGTGATGTCGGCCCGTGCGGCCTCTAGGTCGCTGCCCACCAGGGCGATCTGTCTCAGGCGCATCCGGCGCTCTCCCACATGTTAGACGGACCGCTGATCCGGCCTCTGTCCCCATCTAGGAGCCGATCTTGCGCGCTGGCAAGGCACCATCAATCGGGTCAGGATCAGATGGTCGAGTTATTACCCTACCGAAGACCCTAATCGGCCTGCTTAGCGTTAGGCGCTTTCAGCCAGAGGCGCAGCAGGTGACGTTTCAGCTCGGGTGCCGTCCAGTCCTCATAGGCCGTGCGCGCATGCAGAATGACGGCATTCTTTAAGAGTTGAATGTCACCGGGTTCAAAGTCGATATCGAGATAGATCGAGGGATCATTGGCAATCTCTTCAATCAGATCCAACAGGGCGGTCTGGTCCGGCGTCAGACGAGGGACATCGGCAAAACGCTGCGCATTTCGGATGTACCAGCCAATATAGAAGGTCTTCGGTCGCCCCTGCTCGATCTGGCATATCGGGTGCTGGAAATAGACGGGCTCTCCGGGCCCCGCCTCGGATTCTCGATCCCAGTAGTAGGTATCAAAAAGGCGCGGCACCAGATCCGGCCGCCGTCTTAGAATTTCATTATAGACGGTCACAGAACTGGCAATGCGGCTCAGGCCGCCCGATTTCGCCGGTTTCAGGCAAAGAAGCCCGATAATATCTGCGCCGTCTGTGTGGAACCCCTGCGCCGCTCGCGTTCTATAGAGACGCACGCCGATCTGATTTGGGTCCGTCCCGTCATCCCTCACATGGCCGAGCAAATCACCCTGCCGGTTTTGCGCCACGGGGGTGCCCAGATGAAGGCCAAGGATCCAATAGGCCAGAGCCGCATCCTCTTGACTGACAAGGTCGACAGGAAAGCCGCGAACCATGACAAAGCCAAGCCCGTCCTCCAACTGCTGCGCCCAGTGCGCGATAACGGTCCCAAGCCGCAGAAGCGGTACATCAGATCGCCTAAGATCGTTCATGGGGCGATCCAACGCCTTCGCCCGGGCGACCGCATCAAAATCGGCTTCGCCATGCTCAATTGCCTGCCGTACGAGCTGTTTCTGTAAGTCAGTGCCCACTTCCAAAACGCGAATCAAAGGTAAGGTTGGCTTCCCTTCGCGCAAATCATCCCCAACGTTTTTACCCAGCGCATTCACATCACCGCTGTAATCTAGTACATCATCGACCAGCTGAAAGGCCGTGCCAATATGCCGGCCATAGGCAGCAGCGGCCTCACGTTGGATAGAATTTGCCCCCGCAAGTACAGCCCCCGCCTCGGCGGCGGCCTCGAACAGCTTGGCGGTCTTGTAGCGGATGACGCGCAGGTAGTCCTCGACGCTGATGTCGGGGTCGTGCATGTTCATCAACTGCAGCACCTCGCCCTCGGCGATGACGTTGGTGGCATCGGCCAGCACGTCGAGCACGCGCAGGCGGTTGATCGACACCATCATCTGGAAGGAGCGCGAATACAGGAAGTCGCCCACCAGCACGCTGGCGGAATTGCCGAACAAGGCGTTGGCGGTGGGGCGATTGCGGCGCAGGGCGGATTCATCGACCACGTCGTCATGCAGCAGCGTGGCGGTGTGGATGAACTCGACGGTGGCCGCCAGCTCGTAGCGCTCTTGCCCGAGAAAGCCCAGGGCTTCGGCAAACAACAGCACCAGCCGGGGCCGGATGCGCTTGCCGCCGGCGCTGACGATGTAGTGCGAGATCTGGTTGATCAACGCCACGTCCGACGCCAGCCGCTGCCTGATCACCTGATCGACCTGCGCCATGTCGGCGGCCATGGGGTCCGCAGCGGGCGTGTCAGGGTGGAGGGGATCGGTCACGTTGGGCCAGGAGTGATGGGATGCGCAAGCAACTGCAAATTATAGGGAGCCCGGTTCCGGCAGCGCGTGGCAGGGCCGGCCCGCGCTGTCTGGTGGGCCCGGCGCCGCCCGCGGCGACGGGCGAGCGAGCGGGTATTCCCTCGCGCTGTGCTAGACTCTAAGGTTCCTTCGGCTCTCGGCTGTTGGAAAAGAACCATTGCGACGGCAAGTCGCGCGGGTTCGAAAATACTTGTTGCAAACGAAGAAGGCACATATGTACGCGCTCATAAAAACTGGTGGCAAGCAATTCAAGGTTGCTACCGGCGAAAAGATCAAGGTAGAACAGATAGCAGCGGACGTGGGCCAAGAGATCGTGATCGACCAGGTGTTGGCTGTCGGCAACGGCGCTGATCTGACGATCGGGACTCCCTTGGTGGCCGGCGCCACGGTGAAGTGGTTGGTCCAGAAGTGCCAGAAACGCTCGAACACCGGGGCCGGGCCGTTGACGGCCATGGCGCCACGCGCCAGCACTTCCTGCCAGGGCGCCATGCGCCAGTAGGGCAGGTCTACCGTTTCGTAACGCAGTTTTTCCCACTCGGGGCGTGGCAATTGGCGTGACTGCTCAAAGCTGTTTTTTTCGGCGTCCCAATGACCTTGCATGGCCAGAGTGGCGTCTTTCTGGCTGTCCAGCAGGCGCAGGCCTTCTGGCAGGCCGGTCATCAGCGCACCCGTGCGGTCGGCCCAAAAAGTAACGGGTGGGGCTTTGTCTAGCTGCGCTTGGGCCCAGGCCAGCGGGTCGTCCGGGGTGGCTTCGTCAGGCGCCAGACCGAAGCCGACCTGGCGGGCAAAGCGGGCTGAAGCTAGCGGGTTCATGACCATGACGCCAGCATAGCGAGCCGGCAGCTCAGGTCAAGCCCGCGCGGCCTGCAGGATATCGCGTGTCTTGAGGGCTTCGCGCCGCGCTGCCGCCGCAAAGTCCTCGCCCGACGATGCGTACAAGATCGCCCGCGACGAGTTGACGATGATGGGCGCACCCGGCCGGTAGCCGGCGCGCACAGTGGCCACCGCGTCGCCGCCTTGGGCACCGACGCCGGGAATCAGCAGCGGCAGCGTAGGCGCCACCTGTCGCACGCGCTCGATCTCTGCCGGGTAGGTGGCACCCACCACCAGGCCGAGCTGGCCGTTGAGATTCCAGGGGCCTTGTGCGAGGCGGGCCACGTGTTCATACAACAGGGGCTGGCCTTCAATGGACGCCAGGCGCTGATTTTGCAAATCGTCACCGCCCGGGTTGGAGGTGCGGCACAGCAAGAAGGCGCCCTTGCCTTCGTACTTGAGGTAAGGCGCCACCGAGTCCCAGCCCATGAAGGGAGACAGCGTGACGGCATCGGCGCCGTAGCGCTCGAAGGCTTCGATGGCGTACTGCTCGGCGGTGCTGCC
>CALFYB010000156.1 GCA_937952995.1 uncultured Caulobacteraceae bacterium | reverse complement strand
TTGACAGGTGAATTGCTGATTGGATCAGCGTCGCGGTTCGGCACGTGCGGCACTTTACAGGCTTTTGATCCGAACTTGGGCGCGGCCTTGGGTCCTGACTTCGGCGGGGCAACCTTGGAAGATCTAGATCAGGCCTGCGGCTTGGCGGACGCAGCCTTTGATCGGTTTCGCGAAACCAGCCTAGAGGAGCGGGCAAGCCTGCTTGAGGCCATCGCGCAAAATCTGCTTGATGATGGCGAGGCCCTTGTCGCGCGCGCTATGGCCGAGAGCGGTTTGCCGCGCGGACGCCTAGAGGGCGAGCGCGGCCGAACGGTCAATCAGCTTAGGATGTTTGCGCAGGTGCTGCGTGATGGCGGCTATTTGGATGTCCGGATTGATCCGGCGATGCCTGATCGCGTTCCGCCCCGTTCTGACATTCGCTTGCGCCACATTCCCTTAGGTCCCGTCGCCGTATTCGGGGCGAGCAACTTCCCCTTAGCCTTTTCGGTGGCTGGCGGTGATACGGCATCAGCCCTTGCCGCAGGCTGTCCCGTGATCGTGAAGGCGCACTCTGCCCATCCCGGAACGTCTGAAATTGCGGGCCGCGCCATTCAGCGGGCTGTGGCAAGTCAGGGCTTGCCTGAAGGGGTGTTTTCTTTGTTGTTTGATAGTGGCCGGGCAGTCGGTCAGGGTCTGGTTGCCGATGCACGGATTAAGGCTGTCGGCCTAACCGGCTCGCGGTCCGCGGGCTTTGCCTTCATGAAGATCGCTCAAGCCCGTCCCGAACCCATCCCGGTCTATGCCGAGATGAGTGCGATCAATCCGGTGATCTTGCTCCCAGAGGCCTTGCAGGCCAATGGCAAGGCCATCGGAGAAGCCTTTGTCGCGTCATTGACCCTTGGAGCGGGCCAGTTCTGCACCAATCCCGGGCTTTTGTTGGCGGTTGAAGGGCCGGGACTTGAAGAATTTTTGAACAGCGCCTGTAACGCGATGGACGCTGCGCCAGCCTCGACCATGCTGACCCCTGGCATCCACAAGGCCTATGGTGCAGGCGTTGCAGCCTTGCGGGCTAATCCAGCGGTCAAGATGGTTGCCCATGGGCTTGATGGTGTTGGGGCTCAGTGCCAAGCGGCCCTGTTCACCACGACGGCCGAGGCGTTCCAATCTGATCGATCCCTGCATGATGAGGTGTTTGGTGCCGCGTCGATCCTCGTCCGGTGTCCAGATCTGGAAACGCTGATCGCGGTCTTAGAGGGCCTTGAAGGACAACTGACAGCGGCGGTCCACGCCGTTGAGGCTGACCATCAGGCTGCGGCTCGCCTTTTGCCAATCCTTGAGCGCCGGGCCGGTCGTATCCTCTTCAACGGATTTGGCACAGGCGTCGAGGTTGGGCATGCCATGGTTCATGGTGGTCCGTTCCCCTCGACCTCTGATCCTCGATCGACGTCGGTAGGATCCTTGGCGATCATGCGGTTCCTGCGGCCTGTCAGCTATCAGGATATTCCCGCCAGCCTTCTGCCGATGGCGCTTCGCGACGAGAACCCCTTCAAGGTTCCGCGCCGCATCAATGGCCAGCTTGAATTGGCGCAGGACTAGCCATGTCATCAGGTCAGGTCCATTTTAGCCGTAAGGGCGCAGTCGGTCAGATACTGTTCGACAATCAGGCGTCTCTCAACGCCTTGTCGTTTGGCATGTGGCGTCAGCTTGGGGCGATTTGCCAAGAGATTGCGACGGACAGGACCTTGCGTGTCGTGGTGTTGCGCGGGGCAGGGGGCAAGGCCTTTGTGGCCGGGACCGAAATTGACGACTTTCTGACCTTTGAAGATGGGGATCGCGGCGTCGACTATGAGGCCGAGATGGACAGCTATGTGGGTCTGGTCGAATCCTTGCCGATGATCACCATCGCAGCGGTAGAAGGCTGGGCGGTTGGCGGCGGACTGGCGCTGTCCTGCGCCTGTGACCTTCGCATCGCGACCCCGCGCTCTAAATTCGGATCGCCGATTGGCCGCTCGATTGGCAATTGCCTTTCGGCCAAGGGCTATGCCCGCATGGCCGCTCATCTGGGTATCGCTCAGGCCAAACGGGTTCTGTTGCTGGGCGAGATGTTGACCGCCGATGAGTTGCTATCACTCGGTGTTCTGACCAAGGTGGTCGAGCCCGAAGGCTTTGAAGCGGCGTTGGACGAACTGTGTTTGAAGGCGGCGGAAAATGCCCCTTTGACCAGTCAGGTCAGCAAGACGGCCCTTTGGCGGACCGTCTATGCCAATTTGCCAAACACCGACGACTTGACCCGTATGGTCTATGGCAGCGCAGATTTCCGCTCTGGGGTTCGCAAGTTCCTCAATAAGGAACCGCGAGTTTGGACCGGTGAGTGACGTGACCTTTATCTTTGGGAGACGATGAGCCATGCGCCTCGCTGATGTGAGTGACTATCGCCTAGCGGCCCGCCGCCGCCTGCCAAAGTTCCTCTTTGAATATGTCGACGGCGGCTCCTATTCGGAGACGACGCTCGGGCAGAATGTCGAAGATTTGAAGGCCCTCTCGGTTCGCCAGCGGGTTATGCACGATGTATCGAGCGTCGATCTGTCGACCACGATGCTGGGCCGACCCGTCAGCATGCCGATTGCCTTGGCCCCCATTGGCTTGGCCGGTCTCTATGCGCGGCGCGGCGAGGTTCAGGCGGCTCGGGCTGCGGAAAAGGCCGGTGTGCCGTTCATTCTTTCGACCATGTCTTGCTGCTCTATCGAAGAGGTAGCGGCCAAGACCACGGCACCTGTCTGTATGCAGCTCTATATGATCCGGGATCGGGTCTTTATGGAGGACTTCCTCAATCGCTCGGCAGCCGCCGGGGTGACGACGCTGGTTATGACGGTGGACCTGATTGTTCACAGTGCCAGATATCGGGATGTGCGGACCGGATTGACAGGCTCACAGACCCTATTGGACCGCCTCTCGCGCGCAGTTGATATTGCCCAGCACCCAGAATGGGCCATTGATGTTGGGCTGTTTGGTCGGCCCCATGCCTTGGGCAATGTCGCAAAGGTTATGCACGAGGGGGCCACCTTGGCCCAGTTTACCGATTGGGTCGGCCGTAACTTTGATCCCTCCTTAACCTGGAAGGATTTGGACTGGGTTCGTGACCGTTGGAAGGGTTCCATCGTCATCAAGGGCGTTCTGGATAGCGACGATGCGGTTGCCGCCGTCGATTCAGGAGTGGAAACCTTGATCGTGTCCAATCACGGCGGGCGACAGCTGGATGGTGCCTCCTCGACGATCAAGATCTTGCCGGAAATTGTCGAGGCCGTTGGTGGCCGCGCCAGCATCCTGATGGATAGCGGCATCCGTTCTGGCCTTGATGTTCTGCGGGCCATGGCCTCGGGGGCGGACGGGGTCTTGATCGGCCGCGCTTGGGCCTATGCCTTGGCGGCGCGCGGCGGCGCGGGCGTCAGTAAGGTGCTCGAATTGATGCGTCACGAAATGATGGTGGCGATGGCGCTCACCGGTCAGACTGACGTCAAGACACTCGATCCCTCGGTCCTTCGAGGCAAAGCTGCCCAACAAACCGCTGATATTCAGCGCGTGATCAACACCAGCCTACAGCAGGTCAAAAAATGAAGAACATGCTTCCCCGTGTTGCCCTTGGCGTTCTGAGTTCAGTCCTTTTAGGTTTTTCGGCCCATGCTGACGTTAAGGTCTTCAAGAATTTCAACCTGATCGACAGTGCCGTTGGAAAAGCCAAGCCGTCATCGGCGATGATTGTTGAAAATGGCAAGATCACTTGGGTTGGCCCGGTCAAACAGTTGAAAGTGCCGACGAAGGCCGTTGTCACCGATCTGTCTGGCAAATATGTCCTGCCCGGGCTGATCGACCTTCACGTCCATATTGGTGCGGTGCGCGACCTTACGCAGGACGAGTCCTTCTATTCGCGCGCCAGTGTCGAAAAGGATCTGCGCCAATATGCAGCCTATGGCGTCACCACGGTCCAATCCTTGGGGACGGACCGCGATGTGATCTTCGACATTCGCAAGGAACAACATGCGGCCAAGCCAACCTACTCACGGGTCTATACCGCAGGGCAGGGGCTGACCTTCCGAGGTGGCTATGGCGGGATTATTGGCATCAACCATCCGGTGGGGACGCCGCAAGAGGCCATTGCCGAGGTCAATGCTCAGGCCGACAAGGGCGCGGACTTCATCAAGTTCTGGGTTGATGATGAATTGGGCACCATGCCACGCATGCCCCTCGATATTCGCAAAGCCATTATCGACACCGCCCATCAGCGTCACCTGCGGGCTATCGCTCATGTGTTCTATCTTGAAGATGCCAAAAGTCTTGTCGGCATGGGCATTGATGGCTTTGCCCATATGGTTCGCGACCAACCGGTCGATCAGGACCTGCTGGCGGCGATGAAGAGCCATGGCGTGTGGCAGATGGCGGGCACCCTTAGCCGCGAGGCGTCGATCTTCGCCTTCGGTGAGCGGCCGCCCTTCCTTGACGATCCCTTCTTTAAACATGCCCTATCGCCTGCCGCTCTTGCCCTGTTGGAAAGCGCAGAGCGTCAAAAGACCATCAGCTCAAACCCGCACTACAACGACTATAAGCGCTTCCTCGCCAATGCTCTGAAGAGCTTTAAGGCCATGTCAGACAGCGGCGTTAAAACCGGATTTGGTACCGACAGTGGCCCTCCCGGCCGGTTCGGCGGCTATTTTGATCATTGGGAACTAGAGGAACTGGTGGCTGCGGGTTTCACCCCAGCGCAGGCTCTGAAGGCCGCGACCACAGATGCGGCGACCTATCTGGGTAACACTGAGATTGGTGCCATCGCGCCTGGAAAGTGGGCTGATCTGTTAGTGCTGGATGCCAACCCGCTGATCAATATTCGCAACAGCCACCAGATCTCGGCTGTCTATATCGCGGGGGATCAGGTGCCATCCGTCCGTCCATAGGGGACTGAGGGCCTGCCCTTTAAGCGGGCCCTCGCCTACGGCTTTATCGAGGAAGCGGCTTCGGCTGCGGAGGTTGCTTCGGCATTGGCAAGGCCGTTGCGGAAGTGCTCATTCATCAGGTCCGCCATTCGCGCGCCGTCGCGTTGAGCAATGGCGGTGTAGATCATCCGATGCTCATAGACCGCTTCGGTCCAACGGTTTCGGTTGATATTGTTGGCATTTCTTGCCCGATCAGCCCGAGGCAATATGGTCCGCCATGCTGCAATCAGGGCTGAATTATGCGACGCCTCAACGATGACTTCATGGATGCGGCGGTTGGTATTGACGTAGTTCTCGCGGTCGAACGCGCCGTAATAACGCTCGAGCGTTTCTTGTAGGGTGCCCAGCAAGACAATTTCTGCATCGCTCATCCGTTCGCAGGCTTGAACAGCCGCCAAGCCCTCAAGAACACCGAGAACGCCAAAGACGTTTGCGATTTCCGAACGGTCAATCTCACTCACCACCACGCTGCGATTGGGCAGGAGGTCGACAAGGCCTTCAGCGGCAAGAGTGCGAAAGGCTTCGCGCACGGGGGTACGTGACATGCCCAATCTTTGACTAATCGCAATCTCTCTCAGGCGCTCGCCGGGAGCGAGCTCGCCAATTTCGATCAGGTGCCGTAGCAGTGAAACGGCGTCCGTATGGCGAAAGCCCTTGCGACCTTCGGCCTTGGTCTCTTCGACTGTGGTCTCGACCATTTCAGAGCCTGCCGATGGCGTTGGAGCCACAGCCATGGTTTCAATCCGATCTCTAACTTAGGTTCGCTAAAGGGTAGCGTCGCGCCAATTTTGAATCGCCGTACCCACTACCCGTCAAATAGACAGCAAATCCGACAAAACATCCAGTCAACTCGACAACCTAGGCCTTGGTCGCCAGTAGGCCCCGTTCGCTGAGGTTGCGCATCAAGGCGCTGACCCCAAAGGTCCAAGGTTCAGCCTGCTCACAGTCGACGACCCTATTGGTGAGGGTTCCGAGGCCCGGGGCGGAGACCCGAACAATGTCACCTATCTTGTGGGTAAAGCCGCCGCCGGGTGTGTCGCGATCTTCAACGGGGGCAAACATGGTTCCTAGGAACAGCACAAACCCGTCGGGATATTGGTGGTTCTTTCCGATGGTCTGGCTCACCAGATCAGTGGGATCGCGGCTGATAAGGCTCATAGTCGATGAGCCTTCGAGTCTAAAATTGTCCTGCCCGACAATTTCGAGATCAACCGTCGTTTGGCGAACATGATCGAGGCTAAAGCCTTGGTCGAACAATCGAATAAATGGCCCAAGTGCGCAGGAGGCGTTGTTGTCCTTGGCCTTGCCCAATAGGAGCGCGCTGCGTCCCTCAATGTCACGCAGGTTCACATCGTTGCCGAGTGTAACGCCACGAATCCGGCCTTTTGGATCACAGACAACGACGATTTCTGGTTCGGGATTGTTCCAATGAGAGTCTGAGCGAATACCAACATCAGCGCCCCATCCGACGGAAGACAGGACGGGAGCCTTGGTAAAGAGTTCAGCGTGCGGGCCGATGGCCACCTCTAAATATTGCGACCAGAGGCCCTCATTGATCAGCAACTGCTTTAGCCGTTCGGCTTCCTCGGAGCCGGGACGGACTGAACGCAGTTCTCCGCCGATACGCTCACGGATCATGTCGCGGAACAGATTGGCTTGGCTGGCATCGCCCCGAGCCCGTTCTTCAATGACCCGTTCTAGGGCCGATACGGCAAAGGTCACACCTGCCGCCTTGATACATTGCAGATCGATAGGTGACAGGAGAAAGGGCGCGCCACCGTCCCATTGCGTCGTCCAGTCGAAATCGCCGATAGCGCCTAGATCCTTGCCTGTTGGAAGCTCATCACCCGGCTCGAGGCCCGCTAAGAGGTCAGCAACGGTCGGCACATTCTGGGATATATCGATGAGCCGCCCTTTACGAACGAGCACCGGTGAGGGGCCTTCAGGGCTCATAATTCGGCCCAATAGCAGCGACTCTTCGACGTCACTTGCGAACAGTTGCTGCACACTCATCTCCATTGTTAGATCTAAACTTAACCCGGTCGCGAGCGGCCAAACCAAGCGCTCAAACCGGGTAGACAAAAAGGCTGGTTGCCCGGGCCAAAGTCAGAAAATCGCTTCACGTTGCGCTCCGTTTGGCTTAGAACATGTATACAAGATCGGTCAACAGGCCGAGATAATAATAACGGGGGAATAGGGTGACCACAGAGCCCATGACGGTGAGCCAGAAGCCCACGCGCGTGCGCTATGTCGTGCTCGGCCTTACCGTACTCGTTTACCTCATCACCTACATGGATCGGGGCATTATTTCCTCGGCTGCACCGGCGATTCAGAAGGAATTTGGCTTTTCTCTGATCACGATGGGCTGGATCTTGGGTCTGTTCCAGTGGGCCTATGCGATTTTCCAAATACCGGGTGGTTGGCTTGGGGACCGGTTTGGTCCGCGTCGGACCTTGGCTGGTATTGTCGTTTGGTGGTCAGTCTTCACGGCGGCCACGGCCATGGTCTGGTCAGCGCCATCGATGGCGGTCACGCGTTTCCTCTTCGGTGCGGGGGAGGCAGGAGCCTTTCCAAACGCGACACGGTCACTCTCGCGCTGGATGTTGCCGTCTGAGCGAGGATTCGCCCAAGGCCTGACCCACGCAGGTGCACGCCTCGGCGGTGCTATGACTCCTCTGATCGTCGTCGGCTTGATCCTAAGCTATGGCTGGCGCGCGCCGTTTTTGATCTTTTCGGTCATTGGCGTGGTCTGGTCTCTGGTCTGGTATTTCTACTACCGAGACACGCCCGCAGAACATCCAGGGGTGAATGAGGCCGAGCGAGCGCTCATTCAAGACGGC
>CALFYB010000155.1 GCA_937952995.1 uncultured Caulobacteraceae bacterium | reverse complement strand
GAGTCGGTCTTGTAGCCTCCTAAATCAGCCTAATCTGTAGTCAAACCAGATAATTTTGATACAGGCAAGGCAGCAGTAATGGCTTATACAAACTTATAATTTGATGCTGAAATTAAGGACGAGGACATCTAGGCAGCATAATTCAATTAGAACTGGCGTTTGTCGCCCTAGACCCGAAACAGCATTATGAACCATTCTGGTGATGATGTTCAGCCGGTTACCCTGGATGGTCACGTTTGTCTCCAGGATGCTGGTGACCAGGTCGCGCAGGCTGTCCAGCGCACCGCCCGATTGAGGCGTGAACCGGCCAGCGGCGATGTCTGAACCTTCCGTGATCTCGGCCTGATCGCCATGGCAGCGCCAGACGAGGTCCGGCTTCATGGCCACGATGGAATAGCGCCCACGCCAGGTGCCGCCTTCGACAGACTCATAGAGGAACGCATAGTCGCGTCCGTGACCGATCTTCAGATAGGCCGAAACCGGCGTCTCCAGATCATCGATCAGACGGGTCCAGACCACCTGCGGCAGTCCGGCCTCATAGGTTTGTGTAAAGGGCTCTAGGGCGGGCTGGAAGGTCATTTGGCCTTCGCGTCTTTCTTGTCAGGGGTCTTGGTGTCGTCCACAGCGCCCTTGGTCTCTTCGGGTGCAAAGCCGAGAACGGTCTTGGCACGGACGAAATCGGTCTTGACCTTGACGGTTGCGCGCGCCGATTTGCGGCCCTGTTGGCCGATCTCGTCGAACATCTGCATGGTCACTTGCGAGCGCTGAGATTCAGCGATCTGAGCGGCCTGGGCAATATCACCGCCGCGGATGGCCGTGACCTTGGCGACGACGAAGCCGAACTGCACATCTTGGCCAATGAAGGCATCGCCGGTCTTGGACGCGAACAGTTGGTTCAAAACATCGGGGCTTACTGTGCGGTTCTGACCGGCCGAGGCGCGGTCGATCTTGACCAGTGACGCGATGGGGGCACCGGCTGAGGCGGCGACGGCCTCGATAGCCTCGCCCTTCTTGACGCGGGCGATCAGTTCATCGGCGCGGGCCTTGAGGCGCTTGTTCATTTCGCGGCTCATATAGACGCGGGTCAGCGGTACGCGGATGGACTCGACCGAGGGCAGGGCGGGGGCGATGATCTTGTCGACCTTAACCGCGTAATATTCGCCGGAGCCTTCGTCCTCTACGTCGCTTTCGCCGCCTTCAGGCAAAGAGAATGCCGCGCGAACGAGCTTTTCACTGACGCCGCCAACGGGCTGACCGAGCGCCGTGGTGCCCTTGTCGGTGATGGGGGCGATGGACAGTGCAGGCACGCCAGCCTTTTGCGCGGCTTCGACGAGGGTCGCGCCAGCGCTGTGGGCATCTTCATATTTCTGGACGACGTCATAGACCTTTTGGGCGGCGGCATCCCCGCGAAGCTGTTGTTCGAGCTGCGGGCGGATGGCTTCCAAGGACACGGTCTGGCCCGGGGTGATCTTCAAGACCTTGACCACGCCAAGGCCCAAAGTGCCTTGGATCGGGCCGCTGACTTGGCCGACGGGCAGGCTGAAGGCGGCGGCTGCAATCTTCGGATCAACGATGGCGGTCTTGGGCGCATCATCATAGGTCACCGGCTCAAAGCCATAGGCCTTGGCGATGGCAACAGGGCTTTCACCCTTGGCAAGGCGCGAGGCGATGGCGGCGGCCTGAATAGCGTCCTTGGCTGGAATCTGAACGATTGAGCGCTTTTCAGGGCTCGACAGGCTGTCCTTCTTGAAGTCGTACAGCTTTTGCAATTCGGCTGGATCAACCTTGACCGAAGGGGCCATGGCCGCGGTGCTGAACCGAACAATGGTCAGGGCCCGCGTTTCTGGGGTCATCAGCTGGGCTGAATTTTCCTTAATAAAGGCCGTCAACTGGGCGTCCGTTGGCGGGGTCGGGGCGGGGACCATGCCCGGACGAACCGAGAAATAGCTAAGGTCGCGGTTCTCTAAGCCATAGGCGGCGATCAGTGCGCCGTACAGGCGAGGCGCGCGCAGTCCAGACACGATACCGGCTGCATAGTGGCTCTGGGCCAGTTCATCGCGAAGGTAGGATTCAAACTTTGCGGGGGTCAGTTGATTTTCCGCCAGGCGCTGCTGGTAAAGCTGCTGATCAAACTGACCGGAAATGGGGTTAAAGAAGGCAGTGGTCTTGCTGATCTCCTTACCGATCAGCTTGTCAGAGGGCTTGATGCCCGAGATGCGGATCAGTTCGGCGAGGCCCTCATTGTCGGCAATTTCGGTCAGGACCCGTTCGTCCAGACCGCGCTTGACGGCCTCTTCGGTTGTGACCGGCTGGCCAGTGCGCTGCTCGGCCTGCTTCTTGTAGTTCTCGAACATCCGCTTGAAGTCTGTGGACGAGACCTCTCGGCTCCCGGCGGTGACCACCGAGTCTGTCATTTTCGCTTTAAACACGTCGCTGATGCCGAACACGGCAAAGCTGACGACCAGAAGGCCAATGAGGACAGCGGCAACCCACGATTTGGCGAAGGTGCGAATGGCAGCAAGCATGGAGGTCTCGACCTTTGCAAAGCGTTTGGGCAGGGCCCGGTTTGTCACAGAATGGACCGCGACGATAAGGGGTATAGTAGAGGCCGCCGACGCCCTGCAAGCTTTGCGCTCAAGTTCGTGCGCTGGATGGACAGGTCGGCGGGGTTCCTTTACCCCTCAGTGCACGACTGAATAGGGGTATTTTCATGTCCGCACCACGTCCATTGATCGCTGGAAACTGGAAGATGAACGGTCTTTCGTCCGATCTGGACGAGGCCAGGGCCATTGCTGCGGCGGTAGAGCAGGGCGCTTTTGGTGCCCGCGTTGCCCTTTGCCCGCCTGCCACGCTCGTCGAACGGATGGGCCGAGCCCTCGTCGGTATGCCGGTCGCTGTGGGCGGCCAGGACTGCCGGGCGGAGAAAAATGGGGCCTTCACCGGGGACGTTAGCGCCGAGATGCTGGCCGAGGCTGGAGCGAGTCTGGTGATTCTTGGCCATTCGGAACGCCGAGCAGGCCACGGCGAAACCGATCAACTGGTCGCCGCCAAGGTCGAGGCCGCGCTGTGGGCTGGTCTTGAGCCGATTATCTGTGTCGGTGAGACCCTAGAGCAGCGCAAGGCGGGCAGGGCCTTAGAGATCGTTACCGGACAGGTTCGCGGATCATTGCCCTCAGCCCTGTCGAGCAAGGCCTTCTGTGTCGCCTATGAGCCGGTGTGGGCCATTGGGACGGGCTTGACGCCGACCAGCGGTGAGATCGCAGAGGTCCATGCTGCAGTTCGCGAGACCCTGATTGCGCTGTTCGGTGCGGCCGGAGCTGGAGTGCCGATCCTTTATGGCGGTTCGGTTAAGGCTGCCAATGCAGCAGAAATCTTGCGGATCAAAGATGTCGGTGGGGCCTTGGTTGGCGGGGCGTCCCTTAGGGCGGATGACTTCTTGCCTATAATCGCAGCCGCTTAGGTCGCTGTTGAACGCTTTGCGTCGGCTCGCTCTTGGTGATAGAGAGCGCGGCTTGTGTGGTTGTTAGGGTTCGCTCTGATGCCGCCCCTCTATTAAGGCTAGACCGTCCATGCTGCTCAGCATCCTTTTGACCATCCACATCATCGTCTGCATCGCCCTGATTTTGGTGATCTTGATGCAGCGCTCCGAAGGCGGCGCTTTGGGAATGGGCGGCGGCGGTGGCGGCGGCGGGATCTTGACCGCGCGCGGCACGGGCGACCTTTTGACCCGCACCACCTGGACCTTGGCCGTGATCTTCTTCGTGCTGAGCGTCTTGCTGACCATCTTGGCCGGTCGTGATCGGGCCAGTAATTCGGTCGTTGATCGCCTGAAGATCGATGCGATGGACGTCAATGCGCTCAAGCCGAAGGCGGCACCCAGCAATGGCGCACCTGAAGCGCCGACCCCGCAGGTTCGGCCGGTGTCGCAACCGCCAGCAGCGGCTGTGCCAGCCCCTGTCGCGGCTAAGCCTGCGCCTGCACCACAGCCCGCCAAGACTGCACCGTAAAAAGCTGTGGGTTCTTTTGCGGTTGGTCTGAAGTCATTTCGCGAATCAGCACTACTCTGATCGCCCATGACCCGGTACATTTTCATCACCGGCGGCGTGGTATCTTCCTTAGGAAAAGGCCTCGCCTCCGCCGCTCTTGGTGCGTTGCTGCAAGCACGTGGCTATAGCGTTCGCCTGCGCAAGCTTGACCCCTACCTTAATGTCGATCCGGGCACGATGTCGCCCTATCAGCATGGCGAGGTGTTCGTCACCGATGACGGGGCCGAGACCGACCTCGATCTGGGTCACTATGAGCGCTTTACGGGTGTCTCGGCCAATAAGGGTGACAACATCACCACCGGCCGCATCTATCAGACCATTCTCGAAAAAGAGCGCCGGGGCGATTATCTCGGTGCTACCGTTCAGGTCATTCCTCACGTTACAGACGAGATCAAACGTTTCGTTCTGACGCCAGCTACGGACGAGACCGGCCGCGAAGTGGACTTCGTGCTGGTCGAGATCGGCGGCACGGTCGGCGATATTGAGGGCTTGCCCTTCTTCGAAGCCATCCGCCAGTTGGGGCAGGATCTGCCGCGCGGCCAATCCTGTTATGTCCATCTGACACTGCTGCCCTACATCAAGACTGCGGGCGAGATGAAGACCAAGCCGACGCAGCACTCGGTCAAGGAACTGCGGTCGATTGGTATTCAACCCGATGTGTTGCTGTGCCGCTGCGAGCAGCCGATTCCGCCGGAAGAAAAGCGCAAGATCGGCCTGTTCTGTAACGTGCGTGAAACCGCCGTCATTCAGGCGATGGACTCGTCCAACATCTATGCCGTGCCGCTGGACTATCACGCGCAAGGCCTAGATGCCGAAGTGCTCAGCGTCTTTGGCATTGCCGATGCGCCCGAACCCGACCTGACACGCTGGACGACCATCTCTGACACCATGACCCATCCTGATGGTGAGGTCGTGATCGCCGTGGTCGGCAAGTACACCGTGCTCAAGGACGCCTACAAGTCGCTGATCGAAGCGTTGGTCCACGGCGGTGTGGCCAACAATGTCAAGGTTCGGCTCGATTGGGTCGAATCAGAGACCTTCGAAGGTGACGCGGGCGCTGCGGCTGAACGTCTCGAGGGCGTCCACGGCATCCTCGTGCCCGGCGGCTTTGGTGAGCGCGGCGCTGAGGGCAAGATCCGTGCGGCTCAGTTCGCGCGTGAACGGTCCGTGCCCTATTTCGGCATTTGTTTTGGCATGCAGATGGCGGTGATCGAGGCGGCGCGGCTCTGCATGGTCAGCATGGCCGCGCGCTGCATGAAGCCGCGCGCCTTAACGGGATCCTCGGCGATGCGCGTGAGCTCATCGAGATTCTGGCGGCGCGTCTCGGGATCGCGCGCCTCGAGGCGCTTCTTGTTCGCGATGGATTGCTCCTGCACGAATTCGATGCAGACCGTGCGGCGTTGCAAAGAATAGAGATCCATCAGCGTGTCGGAGGCGCCTTCGGTGATGACGTCCGCGAGCTTGCGCGCGAGATTG
>CALFYB010000154.1 GCA_937952995.1 uncultured Caulobacteraceae bacterium | reverse complement strand
CCTCGAACAGGCCAGCAGCGCCCATGCCGCCGCCGATGCACATGGTCACGACGGCCAGCTTGGCCCCGCGACGCTTGCCTTCCATCAGCACGTGGCCGGTACAGCGTGTGCCGGTCATGCCAAAGGGGTGGCCGATGGCGATGGAGCCGCCGTTGACATTGTACTTCTCTGGATCGATGCCGAGACGGTCGCGGCTATAGAGGCACTGCGAGGCAAAGGCTTCGTTCAGTTCCCAAAGGTCGATGTCATTGACGCTCAGACCGTGACGCGACAGCAGCTTTGGCACGGCAAAGACCGGACCAATGCCCATCTCGTCAGGCTCGCAACCGGCGACGGCAAAGCCGCGGAAAATACCCATGGGCTCAAGGCCGCGCTTTTCGGCTTCCTTGGCATCCATCAGCACCACAGCGGCAGCACCGTCTGACAGTTGCGAGGCATTACCAGCAGTGACGAAATTGCCTTCGCCCTTGACCGGCTTCAAGGAAGACAGGCCCTCGAGGGTCGTGTCGGCGCGGTTGCACTCATCCTTGTCGACCACATAGTCGACAATGGATTCTTCGCCGGTTGCCTTGTTGAAGCTCTTCATCTTGGTGGCCATGGGGACGATTTCGTCGTTGAACAGGCCGCTGGCCTGAGCCGCCGCGATGCGCTGCTGCGAACGGAAGGAATATTCGTCCTGATATTCACGGCTGACATTATAGCGCTTGGCCACGATGTCGGCGGTGTCAATCATGGCCATCCACAGGGCCGGATGCTCCTGCATCAGCTTTTCTTCGGTGTAGCGATGGGTGTTCATCGCGCCGCTCATCTGCACCAGCGAGATCGATTCCACGCCGCCGCCGATGGCCACGGTCGCGCCTTCGTTCTTGATATAGTGGGCAGCAGAGGCAATGGCCTGCAGGCCTGACGAACAGAAGCGGTTGATGGTCGTGCCCGAGGTGGTCACAGGCAGGCCAGCCCAAAGGGCGGCGTTACGGGCGACGTTGCTGCCGGTTGCGCCTTCAGGGCCACCGCAGCCCAGGATCACGTCCTCGACTTCGGCCGGATCGATCTTGGCCCGAGCCACAGCATGCTGGATCACATGACCAGCCATCGCCGCTCCGTGAGTATTGTTAAACCCGCCGCGACCGGCCTTGGCCAAGCCTGTGCGAGCATAGGAAACGACGACGACATCACCCATGGGAAATTCCTCTAATGGTCAAATTGCGCAAACCTTTGAAAGCGCAGCGCGCGCACCCTAGGGGATGGATTAGGCGTTCACTAGGTGCCGCTTACGTAAACGTAACCATTATCTATTCACCGAACCCTTCGCCCGGTTCGAGCGGCTCCATGCGGATAAGCCGCGAATCGAGCACACCGGCTGTGCGATGGGCGACAACCACGCGGTAATCAGGATCCGTGACCATCTCAAGGAACGCCCCTGCCGTCGGATAGAAGGCGATAAAGGCGAGGTCCCAGTGCTCATCCGAGGGGCCCGTCACCACCACTTGCGGCTTACCGGCCCAGATCTGCGTGCCGCCGACGCGCTTAAAGATCTCGGCACTTTCACGGCCGTAGGCACGGTAGGCCTCTAGGCCAGAGCAAGCCTTGCCATGCAGGGGATGGCCTTCGGGATAGTTGGCCAGATCGCGCAAGCGAACCAGATTGAGCATGTGAACCGGCTGGTCCCGTGGCAGGCCCTTAAACTGGTTGAACTGCTCGCGGGTCGGGTCGATGGCACCGGATGGATCAACAGACATGACGACAACCTCCTTTGGATGATTTGGCAGGAGGTTAGGGGATCAGGCCGCGCCTTTCGAGCCCTGTTCTTAAGCGGGCTCTAATCGGGCCAAAGATCGTGCACCGAACCCTTACGGTTCAGCATGTGGGTGGCGCGCTTGATCACAATCAGCAACCGCTCTGTCCGCGCCTCCTGATCGTAGGTGACCCCGCCTCGAGCCAGACCCTCCAGCATGAACCGGGCCAGATCGCGGGTGGTCTGGAACCGGGGGCCCACCCCAGCATTGACCATGGCCGTGCTCTGACCGCCAATCTGAGCACGGTCAAAGGCCTCTTGAGCCGTGGCCAGACAGGCACGGACCGTTGGATCGGTGCGGGCGACGGATTCCAACTCTGCAAAGGCGATATAGGGCACGGTATGGAGCAACTGCCAGTAGGACTCGATGGCATGTTCACTAACATCCTCGCCCGGCGCTATATCTTGCGCCGCCGCCTCAAACAGGGCGTTGCGCAGGGTCTGGATGTGGCTGATGGCCGCCTCGACCAGATCCTCGCGCGAGACGAAATGGTAGAGCATCGCGCCGCGCGTCAGGTCGGCTGCCTCAGCGATCCGAGCATTATTGGCGGCGTGATAGCCGATCTCAGCGAACAGGGTCATCGCGGCATCGAGGATGCGCGCGCGGGTCCGCAAGGACTTGGGCGTGTCCTTGGCTGAACTGACCGACTCTGCCGTCTCGCCTAGCTGCCGTTTCACCACTTGATCCATCGGTTTGCTCGCCTAGGCACCCGCCCTTCGGTCCGCTGACTTCATACACGCCTGATCTGGCGTCGCCAGAGCCCCTGCCCTTCGAACGTAACAATTTCACAAAACGGACATGCAATCAGCTTAGGCAGGCATTGTCTGCCCATGGGCTGAGCAGACCTGCACAACGGACCGCCTCATGACGTCAGACGTCCCGACCCATAGCTTTCGATCAGTCTTCATTTCGGATGTTCATTTGGGCACGCGCGGCTGTCAGGCGGAGCTGCTGCTCGACTTCATCCGCAGCATGGAATGCGAACAACTCTACCTGATCGGCGACATCATTGATGGTTGGAAGCTGAGGGGCGGATGGCACTGGCCTCAAGCCCATAATGACGTCGTGCAAAAGATCCTGCGCATGGCCCGCAAGGGCACAGCGGTGATCTATGTCCCCGGCAACCACGATGAGGTTGCGCGAGACTATTGCGGCGTCCATTTCGGCGGTGTGGTCATTGCCCGCGACGCCATCCACACCACAGCAGATGGACGCACCTTTCTGGTCACCCACGGCGATGAATTTGACGGGGTCGTGCAACATGCCAAGTGGCTCGCCTTCCTCGGCGATTGGTCCTATAGAACCATCCTTATGCTGAACACTCTGTTCAACCATGCGCGACGAAAGATGGGCTTTGGCTATTGGAGCCTGTCGGCCTTCCTGAAGGGCAAAGTGAAGAACGCCTTGCAATTCATCGAGAACTTCGAAGGGGCTGTCGCCGATGAGGCACGACGTCGCGGAGTCGATGGGGTGATCTGCGGCCATATTCACAAGGCCGAGATGCGTGATATTGACGGCATCACCTACATTAATGACGGCGATTGGGTGGAGAGCTGCACCGCCCTCGTCGAGCATATGGACGGACGGCTTGAACTGTTGGAGTGGGCCAAGATGCGGTCGTGGTCGATGATAGAGCGCAAGACGGATCGGACCGCGCGTCCGGCCCTTGGCGGGCGAGCCACAGCCTGATGCGGATCTTGCTGGCCACCGACGCTTGGGAACCTCAGGTCAATGGGGTCGTGCGCACGCTGACGCGTACCATCGCCGAATGTCGGGCTATGGGCCACCAGGTCGATGTGATCTCGCCGGACCAGTTCAAGACCTTCCC
>CALFYB010000153.1 GCA_937952995.1 uncultured Caulobacteraceae bacterium | reverse complement strand
CGACAGTGACGCTTTTGATCTCTTTGCCGCCGCAGCGGTGATGGCCGGGCAAACCCTGTTTAGTGTCGGCGAGCAGGGCCAAGGCTTGACGCTTGTCGAGCGCACCTTGCTGCCCAATGGTCAACGTCTGGTCATCCGGGCCGATGGGCGAGATCATATCGTCAACCTGCCGCTCGCCGGGGCATTTCAAGCGGCCAATGCGTTGGCGGCGGCGGGACTGTGCATCGCGGCGGGCGAAGATGTTGCCGCAACCCTTGCCGCGTTGGAGCATCTCAAAGGCGCTGCGGGACGCTTACAGCGTGTGGGCTCTAAAGCCTCAGGCGGCGAGGTCTATGTCGACTACGCCCATACGCCCGATGGCTTACAGACGGTGCTGGAGGCCCTGCGGCCTCACACTGTCGGACGGCTGATCGTCGTGTTCGGGGCTGGCGGTGACCGGGATCGGACCAAGCGGCCATTGATGGGCGAGATCGCTGCGCGCCTAGCAGATGTGGCCATCGTGACTGACGATAATCCGCGTTCTGAAGACCCTGCCTCTATCCGTGCGGCCATCCTTGCTGCGGCACCGGGTGCATTGGAGGTTGGTGATCGTCACCTCGCGATCCAACAGGCTGTTGATCTGCTGGGCCAAGGGGATGTTCTGGTCATTGCCGGTAAGGGTCACGAGCAGGGCCAGACCATTGCCGGTGTCGTCCATCCGTTCGACGACGTGACTGAAGCGGCCTGCGCCTTGGGACTGGAGCCTGTGGCATGACCGGTCCGCTTTGGACATCAGCTGAAATCGCGAAGGCGACCGGCGGCCAAGCCGTTGGTGCCGACTTCGATGTCTTTGGCCTTTCCATCGATACGCGCTCGATTGAGCAGGGCGACCTGTTCATCGCTTTGGCGGGCGTGCGAGATGGCCATGAGTTTGTCGAGCAGGCGCTGAGCAAGGGGGCGGCGGGGTCGCTGGCATCGCGTGCGGTGACCGGTTCGTCCGTCCAGGTTCCCGACGTGCTGGCCGGTTTAGAGCAGATGGGCATTGCTGCGCGCCTTAGAGCCAGTTCAGCCCTTCGCGGCGCAATTACGGGCTCGGTCGGCAAGACCAGCTTGACCCAAGCGGTGTCCAAAGGCCTCGCCATGGCCGGTCGGTCCCACGCCTCGATCAAGTCCTATAACAACCATATTGGCGTGCCCCTGACGCTGGCGCGTATGCCTCGGGATACCGAGCGGGCGGTGTTCGAGATTGGCATGAACCATGCCGACGAGATCGACCCCCTCAGCCGGATGGTTCGGCCCCATGCGGTCTGTGTCTCGACTGTCGGGCCTGTCCATATTGAGAACTTTCCGGACGGTGAAGCGGGTGTGGCGCGGGCCAAGGCCGAGATCTTTACCGGTTTAGAGCCCGGTGGCACGGCCGTGCTCAACGCCGATAACCGCTGGTTTGATCTTCTCGCAGCAGAAGCTAGGGCGGTCGGTGCGAAAATTGTACGCTTTGGTACAAATCCTGAGTGCGAAGCGCGACTGACAGAGATTCAGGCCGTCGCTGGCGGGGCGCAGGTCCGTGCGGTGATCCATGGCAAGGCCGTGTCCTTCCCGATCCTGCAAAGCGGTGCCCATTGGGGCCACAATAGTCTTGCCGCCCTGATGATGATGCAGGCCCTAGGCGTTGACCTTGAGATGGGCATTGCCGCCTTGGGGGCCTTCGAGCCGCTCGATGGGCGCGGGGCTGAGCGTGAGGTGGGACTGCCTGCGGGTGGAACCTTCACCCTGATCGATGAGAGCTATAACGCCAATCCCCTGTCGATGGTCGCCGTTTTGCGCAGCCTTGGCGGGCGCAACGCGACGGGCCGCAAGATCGTCGCCCTGACCGATATGCTCGAACTGGGCGAGGCCGGACCGAGGCTTCACGCCGAGATTGCAGAAGCGGTCGCGGCGGCTGGGATTGATCAGGTCTATTGTTCAGGTCCGTTGATGAAATCCCTGTGGGATGCCCTTCCTCCGACTCAGCGTGGCGGCTACGCCATGACAGCGGCAGAGCTTGCGCCTGAGGTGGTCAGCGCTGTCCAGCCGGGTGATGTGGTGATGGTTAAGGGGTCCAATGGGTCCAAGGCGTCGGTGATCGCTGCGGCCTTGGCGTCATTGGATAGGGGGGAACGGGGCTAATGCTATATTTGCTTTATGAACGGCTGGCGGAATATAAGGCCTGGTTTCCAGCCATCAACCTCCTGAAATATCTCACCTTTAGAACAGCTATGGCGCTGTTCACGGCGCAGATTATCGCGGTGGCCATGGGTTCGCGGTTCATCCGTTGGATGAGGGCCAAGCAGGGGCGCGGTCAGCCGATCCGCGCCGATGGTATTGCCCGGCACGTTGTCGAGAAGGCCGGAACGCCGACTATGGGCGGTTTCATGATCCTTGCGGGCGTGGTCGGGGCGACCCTGCTCTGGGCGGATCTGCGCAATATTTATGTCTGGGTCATGCTGATGGTCACGACGGCCTTCGGCGTGCTCGGTTTCTTGGACGACTATGCCAAGGTCACGAAACAGACCACGGCGGGGGTCTCCAGCCGCATGAAGCTGGTGTTCCAGTTCATCGTTGCGGTGGTGGCTATCGTCATCTTGATCCAGTTCGGCGCGCGCTCGCCCGAGGCTCCTGGCCTATCGACCTCGATTGCGTTCCCGATCTTTAAGCGGTTCTTGCTCGATATTGGCTGGTTCTATGTTGCCTTTGGCGCGGTGGTGATCATCGGGTCGTCCAATGCTGTGAACCTGACCGACGGGCTTGATGGCCTTGCGATTGTGCCGGTGATGATCGCGTCAGCGACATTTGGTCTGATCGCCTATCTGGTCGGCAACTATGTGTTCGCCCAGTATCTGCAGGTCCATTTCGTCCCCGGCGTTGGCGAAGTCGCGGTCTTCTGCGGCTCGATCATTGGCGCAGGCCTAGGGTTCCTTTGGTACAATGCCCCTCCGGCCAAGATCTTTATGGGCGACACCGGCTCGCTGGCCCTTGGCGGCGCGCTAGGCACTGTGGCTGTGGCCACCAAGCATGAGATCGTTCTGGCCATTGTCGGCGGTCTGTTCGTGCTCGAAGCCGTGTCGGTGATGGTGCAGGTCGCCTCCTTTAAGCTCACGGGCAAGCGGGTGTTCCGCATGGCCCCGATCCACCACCATTTCGAAAAGCTGGGCTGGGCAGAGTCGACCGTCGTGATCCGCTTCTGGATCATCAGCGTCGTTCTGGCCCTGATCGGTCTTGCGACCTTGAAGCTGCGATAGGAAGGACCCGTCTGTGATCCCCGTCAAAGGTTTTGAAGGCAAGCGCGTTGCGGTCTTCGGTCTAGGCCGAACCGGCCTTACCGCTGCGCGCGCCCTTCTGGCTGGCGGGGCGAGCGTGGCCCTTTGGGATGAGAAACCTGCCGCCCGAGAGGCCGCGTTGGCCGAAGGCTTTGAGGTTGTCGATCTAAATACTGCAGACTGGACCCAGTTCGACGCCTTGATGCAGTCCCCCGGCGTTCCGCTGACCCACCCTCAGCCGCACTGGACCGTTACCAAGGCCAAGGCTGCCGGGGTCGAGGTCTTGGGCGATATCGAGCTCTTTGCGCGCACGGTCAATGCGGCCCCCGATCATAAGTGGCCCAAGATCG
>CALFYB010000152.1 GCA_937952995.1 uncultured Caulobacteraceae bacterium | reverse complement strand
GGCGATGGCAGCGGCGAAGGTCACCAGCTTCAAGTTCAGCAAGGCGATGATGCAGGCTCCGCCTCTGTCGTCGGAGTCGGACACCAACGGTTACCTCGCCAATTTCGGCCTGACGGGCGACCTCAAGGGCTGGAAGTGGGACCTGTCCTACGTCAATAGCCAGAACACCCAGAAGACCCGTAATAACGCCAATATCGATCTGCAGCGCGCCTATGCCGCCCTTGACGCGGTTAAGGACGCCAGTGGCAACGTCGTCTGTAGCGTGACGATCACCAACCCAGGCCTCTATCCTGGCTGCGTGCCGCTAAACCTGTTCGGTCCGACCTCGGAAAGTGCAGCCGCGCTGAACTACATCTTGGCGGTTACCCGGTTCCAAGCCGAGACCACCATGGATGACGTCGGTGCCAGTGTCGCCGGTTCACCCTTCAACAGCTGGGCCGGTCCGGTTCAGGTGGCTTTGAGCGGTGAATATCGCAAGGTAACGTTCGACCTGACCAGTAACGCCCAGCCAACCCTGCGCGCGAACTGCACGGGTCTGCGTTACAACTGTACGGCTAACACGCTGCTCTATATCTCCAACATCCTAGCCGATGCTCATAACCAGAGCCAGACGGTGAGCGAAGCTGCCATCGAAACCGATGTTCCGCTGTTGAAGGATAAGCCCTTCGTTGAATCCTTGAACCTCAACGGTGCGGCACGCTTCACCCACTATGACACCAGCGGCGATGCCAAGACCTGGAAGCTCGGTCTTGACTGGCACGTGAATGATCAGCTGTCGTTCCGGGCAACCCGGTCGCGCGACATCCGGGCACCAAACCTGAACGAACTGATGGCTCCTCAGCTGGTCAATCCAGCCGGCGTGACCGACGTTCACACGGGTATTGTTGGCCAAGCGCCGTTCATCACCTCGTCGAACCCCAATCTGGTGCCAGAAGTGGCCAAGACTTGGACCGCAGGTCTCGTCTATCGTCCAAGCTGGCTGTCAAATGCCAGCCTAGCGGTCGACTGGTACAATGTGCAGATCGACAATGCGATCACGACGATCCAAGGCCAGAGCGTCACGATCCAGAACATCTGTGAAAACAGCGGTGGCACCTCGCCATTCTGCGCCCTGATCGTTCGTCCTTTGCCGTTCAGCAACAAGACCTCGGCAAACTTCGTGACGGCGTTCCTGTCGCGTCCTGAAAATGCTCAGACCGTGGAAACCAAGGGCTTTGACGTTGAAGCCAACTATCAAACGCCTTTGATGGGTGGCAATCTGGCTCTGCGCGGCTTGATGACCTATCAGCCGCACTTCACCACGGTTCAGTTCCCCGGTGCGCCGGTTCTGGATGCTGCGGATGTTCCGCCGCTACCCAAGAGCCGCGCGACCTTATTCGTCAAATATTCTTGGAACGATTTCTCGGTCGACCTTCAGGAGCGTTGGCGCAGTGGGTACCAGTTCAACTCGGACCGGAACTTGGTCTTTGCTGTGCCTCGGATCAAGTCGGCAGCAACCACCAACCTTTCGGTGAGCTACAAGCTCAACGAAACGCAGATCTTCGCGACGGTTGAAAATCTGTTCGACAAGCAGCCTGAGCCTTTCGGCGGCACCGGCGGCGCTTCGGGCGTCCCGGGTCTGTTCGGCGGCTATCCGCAGGGTGACGACATTTTGGGTCGTTACTTCACGGTTGGCTTCCGCATGAAGCACTAGCCCTGACGGGCCTTAGGGCCTCATCAGGCCAGGTCTGCTCATGACCTGATCAACGGCTCGAGAGGGGAAGATGCTTTAGCGTCTTCCCCTTTTGCTTTGGGGTGAGGGGACTTGGAAAAGGGGGCTGCCGCGCGCGCATCTGCTCTCGCATCGCCCCTAAACTAGTATACAAATTATCAGTGCCACGATCTGGGCCCCGATCAGGGCCTCTATCAGGGTCTTGGCGGTTGCCTTTAGGAGTCTTGCACCATGAGCCGGTCGTTTTTTGCAGCCTTGATGGGAACGCTTGCCTTGGGCGTGGGCTCTGTCGCCGCTCAGTCGGTTGATTGGCACTATAATGGCGGCCCTAGCGGGGATCACTACACGCCGCTGAAGCAGATCACGGCGGACAATGTCGGACAGCTGAAGCCTGCCTGGAAATTTGATTTCGAGCCGGGCGGCTTGCAGGCCCAGCCCCTTATGATTGGCCGCCTGCTCTATGGCGCGACCCCCAGCGGCAAGCTAGTCGCCCTCAATGCGGCAACCGGCGTGCTCAAATGGACCTTTGATCCAGCCATTCCCGGTGGACAGCCCATTCGCGGGCTGGTCAGCCACGGCACGGGCCCCAATATGCGTCTCCTGTTCGGCACGCAAAACTACCTCTATGCCTTGGATGGGAAGACCGGAAAGCCGATTGCGTCCTTTGGCCGAAATGGCCGGATCGACATGAACGAGAACCTGCGCGGTCCTGCTGAGAAGAACGGTATGTTCCTGACCTCGCCGGGCTCGGTCTACAAGGACCTCTATATTGCCAGTGGCCGGGTTTCGGAGAGCACGCCTGCGTCGCCCGGCGACATTCGCGCCTTTGATGTCCATACCGGCAAGATAAGGTGGACCTTCCACACTATCCCCCATCCCGGTGAAGTGGGTGCCGAGACCTGGCCCAAAGATGCCCATCTGACTCAAGGCGGGGCCAATGCCTGGACCGGTTCGGTCGTCGATATGAAGCGGGGTATCGTCTTCCTTGCGACCGGCTCAGCGGCGGATGATTTCTATGGCGCGGCGCGGCATGGGTCGAACCGCTTTGCCAGCTCGTTAATTGCCTTGAATGCCAATACGGGTAAGCGAATTTGGGACTTCCAGGCCGTTCATCACGACATCTGGGACATGGATTTCTCGGCCCCGCCCGTCTTGCTGACCGTTGTCCAAAATGGCCGAAAGATCGATGCTGTCGCAGCGTCAAACAAGCTGAGCTACGTCTATGCTTTCGAGCGCGCGACGGGAAAGCCGCTCTTTCCCATTCGCGAAGTGGCAGTTCCGCCTAGCACTGTGCCGGGTGAAGCCGCCTGGCCAACGCAACCTGTGCCAACCCTGCCGAAGCCGCTGTCGCGCACCTCGGTTTCGCTGAACGATCTGACGATGCGCACGGTCGCGGCCAATATCTGGGCGCGCGGTGTGTTTTCTCGGCTTAATGGCGGCGGTAAGCAGTTCGCGCCCATGACCATCGGCAAAGACACACTGATCTTAGCGGGCTTTACTGGCGGCGTTGAGTGGGGCGGCATGTCCGCTGACCCCAAGGGTATCCTCTATGCCAACGTCACCAAT
>CALFYB010000151.1 GCA_937952995.1 uncultured Caulobacteraceae bacterium | reverse complement strand
TCTCGTCTCGCTGTCCTCGATCGCTCATCGCATGTCAGCCGTAGACTTCGATGACCCCCACTACCGTACCCGGCCCTATCAGAAATGGCAGGCCTATGGTCAGGCCAAGACCGCCAATAGCCTGTTCGCGGTTGGGTTCCATCAGCGCTTTAAGGATCACGGCGTCATCGCCAATGCGGTCATGCCCGGCGGTATCATGACCCCGCTCCAGCGCCACTTGCCACGTGAGGAAATGATCGCCATGGGCTGGATGGACGAGGCGGGCAAGGTCGCTGACGGTTTCAAGACCACCGAGCAGGGGGCCTCGACCTCGGTCTGGGCCGCAGTGGGACCCGAACTGACCGGCATCGGCGGGCTCTATCTGGAAAATTGTGCGCAGGCCGTTCCCGCCAGTAAGGATAATCGCTTTGTCGGGGTCGAGCCTTGGGCGCTGGATGCCGAAGCGGCTGAGAAGCTATGGGACCTGTCGGTCAAGACCTGCGCGATTGGCTAAATCACACCGAAACGCCACGACCGAACCTCGCCAATTGTGCGCCAATAGCCTAGAAGCGGCGGATGTCTGATCAAAATCCCGTTCCGCCGCCGACAGAGACCCTGTCTTTTGATTTTGTCCCCACCCGTGCGGCGGGATTGCAGCGGCTCGGCGAATTTTTGCCACGGGCAGGCAAGGCCTATGCGTTCGAGCGCAATTACGACTGGGGACCTGAGCACCGCAGCAATATTTCGGGCCTGTCGCCCTATATCCGCCATCGGCTGATCACCGAGGACGAGGTTTTCGCCGCTGTCCTTGGCCCACATCTGGAGAGCGAGGCGCGGTCCTTTTTGCATGAGGTGGCGTGGCGCACCTATTGGAAGGGCTGGCTGGAGCACTATCCGCAGGTTTGGCGGAACTATCGCCTCGCGGTGACGCGCCGGGTGCGGGCGATGGAGAAGTCGCCGACCCTGCTCGAGGCCTATGACGAGGCCGTCGACGGGCGCACGGGCATCGATTGTTTCGACGCTTGGACCCATGAGCTTCGCCAGACTGGCTATCTGCACAACCACGCGCGCATGTGGTTCGCATCGATCTGGATTTTCTCGCTGCGCCTTCCGTGGGAATTGGGCGCGGACTTCTTCTTGCGTCATCTGGTCGATGGGGATGCGGCCTCAAACACGCTGTCCTGGCGCTGGGTGGCGGGGCTGCATACGCAAAACAAGCACTATCTGGCCACGGTCGAGAATATCGTCCAGTTCACCAGTGGCCGGTTCAACCCCCGTCGCAAATTCATTGATGACAATGCTCGTCCCTTAAATTGGGAAGATTTTGGACCGCAAGAGCTGTTGCCGGAGGTGCCCGAGGTCGTGGCCGGTCTGCGCACGGGCCTTCTTTTGACTGACGAGGACCTATCGCCGCAAAGCTGGCCTACAGGAACCGGCGGTGTGGTGGCGCTGGCGGGTCTTTGCTCGGTTGATCTACGCTCACCGATTGCGGCGGGTGAGGTGGCACGGGCCTTTTCGCTTGGTGCTGTCGAAGATGGCCTGACCCGCGCGGGCGCTATGCTGAACCTTACGCCCCAGCGCCTTGATGACGAGGACTGGGTCAAAAGTCTGGTCGATTGGGCCAAGGCCGAAGGGCTAGAGCAGATCGTCACCGCCTATGCGCCGCAAGGTCCGGTCGCTGAACGCCTCGCCGCCGCCTTCCGCAAGCTGGAACCGGCGGGTGTGCATCTGGCCGTGGTCCAGCGCCGATGGGACGAGACCGCATGGCCTCATGCGACAAAAGGCTTTTTCCAGTTTCGCGATGTGATTCCAAAGCTAGCCCGCCTCTAAGAACCCCCTACCCCGGCTTCGCCGGTACTTCCCCCAAAGGGGGAAGATTTAGAACCCATAGATCTTCCCCCTTTGGGGGAAGTGGCCCGAAGGGCCGAAGGGGGCCTTGTTTTCTTACTTCCGTGTTCCCCGCGAAGGCGGGGACCCAGACCCTTTCACTCAGGCGGGAAGCGGCCCGCTAGTGCCCGGCATTCTCGGGAAACCAGCGCAGAGATC
>CALFYB010000150.1 GCA_937952995.1 uncultured Caulobacteraceae bacterium | reverse complement strand
TACAGCGTCCTCCGGATGACTGCGGAGGCCATGTTAGGCTTCAGCCAGAACTGCCGCGCACGTTTCTAGGGATTAACCTGCTGGTGCTCTTCGGGGTATCACCGACGCGTATAAGGGGGATTGCCGACGCCCGAAGCGGGGTATCACCGACGCGAACACGGGGTATCACCGACGAAAAAGGGCCTTTACCCTTTGTATTAATTGATTTTTCCCGAGGCTTAACGTTCTAACAGATTCAAATAACCTGTTTAACGCCCTCCCCCTCCGTTCGGGCGCGCCATAAAAGCGCGCGCCCAATCGGCGGAGGGCTCATATCAAGACCGCTCACGCAGCTGTTTGGCTTTACCTTCGGGCGTCGCTTTCAATAGTGTGATTGCGTTCTCGATGACCTCGGCGACGATCCACCCGCGTGTGTCGGCGAGATCATAGATATATTCGATGGTTTCTCGCGTGAGCTTGACGTTCAGTTGATGGACGCGGCCGGTCTTAGGTCTGGTCCGGCGGCGAAGGACGGGCTCAACCGGCGCGGGCTTGGCTTTAATAGTCTTTGGACGGGCGGGCTCCTTAACAGGGGCTTCAGGGCGGGCATGAAAGCCTTGGCGCTCGGACGCCTGTCTGAGGGCCTCCGACGGCTTAGGGGCTTGCGGTGCTGTCGCGGGACGCGGCGCGAACCCGCTCAGATCGATATCAAGGTCACTGTCGTCATTTAGATCGAGCGCAACACGGGTTTTCAAAGGAGCAGGGGTCTGTTCAGCCATGGTTTAGGCCTCCTGGGCTGTAGCGGCGGTCGGACGAAGGCGGTTTGTGACCGCCCTAGCGAAATCACTGACATTGGCGAGGGCAGCTGGCAGATTGGAGGCTTGGGCTGACGTCAGGCCGCCAACAGTGCCGCCGAATGAGAAAATTGCTCGGAAGGCTTCGCGCTCTTGCAGGGTGCACGCCAAGACGGGCAGACCTGCGGCTTCAAACTCATCGCGGATGTGGCGAAAGGTTCGTGGCTGAATAGCGGTGCTGACCCGGTTGAAGAACAGAGCGAAGGGCACACTGCGGCCAATTGCCTTTTCCGTCGATCTTACCAACTTCACCGCGCGAGCGGCCTGGGCGGCGTCTAGGTGGGAGCCCTGAAGCGGGATCAATACCAGATCAGACCGTGATACCGCGTAGGAGACGGTTAAGGACGCTGTCCCTTCGAGGTCACAGATCACGAAGGTCGAGCGCTGAGCTTCCTCCTCTATGACGTCTATAACCGTGTCCTGAGTCACATCTCTAATGACCCTTAGATTCTCAGGCCGCCCCGGCAGCTTGGCCCATGATGAGACAGGCTGATTAGGGTCAGCGTCGATCATCGTTACAGGCGCGCCCTTGTCGGCAAGGACGCCGCCGAGGAGCACAGCCGATGTTGTCTTGCCGACACCGCCTTTAGGACTAACAAATGAGATTACCGGCATTGTACTTGGCCCCTGCCCCGTCGATCTAGGTTACCGCTATCCTAAGATATCCATAAGCTACCATAAGATAGCAAGGAGCTTGGCGGCGCTACTGAGTGATTATCAATTAAATATCTTGAGGAAGCAAATCGCTATCAAAAGATATCCACTAGTATCTATCGATAGCGATGGGATATCCAGCGCATATCCGTAGAAAGCCAAAGGCTATCCTATAGCACGTATAGACCGCTTACCGGCCGCCCGAGGCCAATCGCGGCGAAACCTTCGGAACTTTATGGGTTCGCAGCGCGAGGGCCATCAGCGGCCAAGCTGAGGCGTTTGAAGCCCGTTGATTTCGTCATTCCTAGAATGAGTCGGCTTGTAGCGCAAAACCGAGGTAAATCGTTTGATCAGACGGCCATTTTCGTGCGGCTCATGACGGGCACCCTAGCCAAAAACGATTCTCAACCCCTAGAAACCCAGCCTCCTTAGGCTCGTCCGACCATCAGCTTGTAGTCGTCAAGGCACCGAACCGTCGCGCCCAAATCTGTGATGAGACCGTTCTTAAGCGAGTAGACCCAACCATGAACCGCGATCTGTTGGCCACGAAGCCAAGCATCTTGGACAAAGACATCTGAAGCGACGTTGCGAACTTGACGCATGACGTTCAGCTCGCAAAGCCGGTCCAATCGTGGAGCGCCATCCTCAAGACCCTCCAACTCCGTGCGGTTCTCGTCGAACACTTCGCGGATCGGATGTAGCCAGTGGTCGATCAGTCCGTGTCGCTGCCCATCAACCGCAGCTTGAACACCGCCGCAGCCGTAATGGCCGACGACCATCACATGCTTAACCTTGAGGACCTCGACAGCATATTGAAGAACGGACAGATAGTTCGCGTCCTGCGGCGGTGCTAGATTGGCCACATTGCGATGGACAAAAAGCTCGCCGGGATCGAGGCCTACGATCTCATTGGCCGGAACACGGCTATCAGAACAGCCAATCCAAAGAAATTCTGGCGACTGCTGCGATGCCAACCGCTTGAAGAAGTTTGGATCAACCTCTGTTTTGGCCAATGACCATGCCCTGTTTTTTTCAAT
>CALFYB010000149.1 GCA_937952995.1 uncultured Caulobacteraceae bacterium | reverse complement strand
GATGACGCTTTAAAGGATCGTAGGCTTTGGCACCTTGGGTGTCATCTTTTTGTTGAGGACTAAAGGGCTACGGCGACCTTCTCCATCAGGCCGATCCAATCGCCATAGACCTTCGCCTCATGAACCTGGGTGCCGGGGTACCAAGGATAGCGGCTCTGACCGAGGGTAGGCCAAGAGGCGGGCGGGGTTAGGAGGTGCAGGGGCGTGCCGACGCTGCCCAGCAGGTTGGTGCTGGCATTGGAAAAGCCGATGCCGATGTCCAGCGCGGCGGACAGGGAGGCAAGGCCCTCCAGATCGTTGAACAGGTCTAGGCCCGGGGCCTGATGGACGGTCACGCCGAACTGATCTGCGATCTGGGCACATTCGTCGGTGGTGTCGCCATATTGCAGATTGATGAAGGTCAGGCCGGGCTTGGTGAAGATCGGTTCCCAAGCGCTGAGAGGGGCGAAGTTGCGGCCCCGTTCGTCGCCCATCTTATGACTGCGCCACGTCACGCCCGTCTTGGTCCCGTCTGGCAGGGTTTCGAGCCAAGCGCGCCAATGCGCGACCTGAGCGGGGTCGGGTGTCAAGAAACCTGAGGGACGGTCGAAATCAGTCAGGCTTGACCGCAGCAATAGCAAGAGATCGCCGAGCGGCAGCCACATCTCGCCCTCCACCGGTTCGCTCGGCGAGCGATGGCGACGGCTAAGCTTGGCTTGGGTCTGGTGACCGACGGCCGTCACCTGAGGCCAACTGCGTTCGATCAATCCCTTGAGCCGCTGGTCCGCGCAAAGGGTCAGCCGACCCGCCGGTCCTAGCCGTTCCAACAGGTCAGGGATCATGCCCATGAAGGCGATCTCGTCGCCAAGCCCCTGTTCGGCCATCACCACCAAGGCGCGGCCTGCGAGGTCGGACTGTCCGTCCCATCGGGGCAGGTCCAGATCGAACACGGCGGCGCTGGGCAGGGCCAGATCGTGGCGCACGCGATAGGCGTCCCACCCCGCCGTCAGATCACCCTTGGCCAGCAGGATGGTGGCGCGAAGGAATGCGGTGGTGGCATGGGCTTCGGGATCGGTCTGGCCCGCCAGCGCCTGCTCGGCCAGGCCAAGCGCTTGGTCCAGATCTCCCATGTCGGCGAGGGTCCAGGCGAGGTCATATTGGATGCGCGGATCGTTGGGCTTTAGGTTCAAGGCCTCTTGCAAGGCTTGTGCGGCCTGTTCGAGCCCGCCGCTCGCCCGTGCGGTCTTGCCGGCCAACTGCCACCGCTCGGCCTCTTGCGGCGCGGCACCGAGGGCCTGAACAGCGAGGTCGTGGGCCTCCTGCACCCGGCCTAGGGCCAGAAGGGCGGTGCACTGCGCGCTGATCCCGGCCATGTCGCCCGGCCGGTTCTGCGCAAAATAGCTGGCCAGCGCCAAGGCCTCATCCTTCATGCCCAGCCGCGATGCCGCGTGAGACAGGGCCAGAGCAATGTCGAGATCGTTGGGGTTGAGGCCAAGGGCGCGCTCATAGGCCTCGAAGGCTTCCAGCGTGCGTCCGGCCTCTTGCAGGATAAGGCCCAGGGTCCGCCAAGCGCCGCTGTGCTTGGGAAATCGGTCTGTCGCCTGCCGTGCAATCCGTTCCGCCAAGGCGGGGTTCTGGTTGGCGAGGGCCTTGTGGGCGCGGTCCAGCAATGTTTTGGGCATGAGCGGCGCACCTTTAGTTTAGGGTCTGATTGTATGGCCAGCCCGCGCTAAAATTGAATTAACCCTGTTTGGGCCGACAGGGTGGAGATGATCGCACCGTGGCCAATTGACCCCTCGATGAGCATATGACGTTATGGGTGCCAATTGATAATTGGGCCAACGCGGTCCGCCCTTACGAGGAGTCTTCTGTGGAATTCAACAATCGGGTTCACCCCACCGCCGAGCAGGCCAAGGCCTTTTTCAGCACGCCGGAAGACGGTCCCTTCGTCATGGTCAATCTACTGAAATTTAAGCCCAAGGCGGAATATGCTGATGGGTCCGACGCCGACATTTCAGGTTTCGAGGCCTATCTGCGCTATGGCCGCAAGGTCCGTCACCATATTCTCAAGGTCGGCGGCACGCCGGGCTATTCGGGGCCTGTGACAGGCTTGATGCTCGGCGAGGTCGAAGAGCTGTGGGACATGATCGCGCTGGCGGAATATCCCTCGCTCGCGGCCATGCAGGAGATGGTTCAAAGTCCAGAGTACCAAGAGATCGCCAAGCACAGGGATGCAGGCCTGGCCGGTCAGTTGAACATCAAGACCAAAGGCACGCTGGGATAACCCTTGGCTTTGATCTCTACTGGTCCTTTTGCTCGCCCTATTCCTATCTGGTGACCGACCGGAGCGGTTCGACCTGCTGGTCTGGCGGATGGGTCAGAAGGGACTGACCAAGCGCTAGCACCAGCTGGCTTGATCGGGCGTCGGTGAGCGCAGCAGTTCTTGGATGTTGGCCTCAAGAATGCGGTAGCCGACATTGCCATAGAGCTTTTGACGGCCGTCATTGAGCACGACCGTCGGGCTGCCTTGGATGTTCATGCTGGCGGCGGCCTCATAGTCGCTGGCAAGGCTTGCATAGGCGCTGCCGTCGTGGATCAGGGCTTCGATCCGGGCGACATCGGCCCCGGCCTGCTCGCCGATCTGGCATTGGACGGACCATTGGCCGATATCGTGGGCATCGCGAAAGAAGGCCGTGCGCATGGCTTGCAGGCTGGCCTCGAAGGTTCCCGCGCCAAGGTTCCCAGCCGCCTCATCCATCTGAACCGCCTTGAGAAACAGATGCGCGCCGGTCGAGGAGGCAGGCTTTGCGGTGAGCCAAATATTCGGATTAATGGTCACTTCGGGAAATTGCTTGGCGACCTCCATCAGGTGCCGATTAAAGCCCTCATGGCCACCTTTGTCGCGCCAGGTCGTGCTCATCTTGCGCGCCGTGTCGCCAAAGATGGAACAAAAGCGATGGTCAAACCGGATCTGGTCGCCGAAGGCCTCCTTCAGAGCCCGTACCCTTAGCTCAGAAAAATAGGCCCAGATGCACAGGACGTCAGAGAAATAGACAACGGGCACGGCGGTCATGGTGAAGTTCCATTCGCAGATCGGGATGATCCCCTCATTGGGTCGCCTGTTCTCGGTCTAATGACCAGAAATATTAGTGTGCTGCGGGTAGAACGTGACCATGAGACGCACCGCTTTGGCCTCTTGGGACTTTAACGGACCGCCAATTTCTCCGAAGATTTGGGCGAGAGCGAAGCCCAAATTTATGCCGCCGAACCCACTAGCGGCAGTCGCTATGTCAATATATGCTCGTAACCAATAATGACCGATGCTGAGCCCGTAGACCTATGCGGGCTGATCGTTCTGGGAGGGACCTATGCGGCTTTGGGCCTGGTTGGGCGGGATTGTTCTCGTCATTGCAGTAGCGTTTGGATGGGTCGCCACCCACAAGGAGGCGGTCTTTATGATGATCGCCCATTCGCAGCTTCCAAAGGTAGAGCCAAATCAGCCGGTCACTTGGGCTGAAGGCCCCGCGACCGCGCCCTCGGGCAAGCGTCCGCCCAACGTCATTGTCATCTTGGTCGACGACCTTGGTTATAATGATATTACGCTGAATGGCGGCGGTATTGCTGGTGGTGCAGTGCCCACTCCAAACATCGACTCCATCGCACGAGAGGGAGCCAATTTCGTCAATGGCTATGACGCCAATGCGACCTGCGCGCCGTCGCGGGCGACGATCATGACCGGCCGTTACGCGACCCGCTTTGGCTTTGAGTTCACCCCGGCCCCTGTCGCCTTCCAAAAGATGGTTGGGACCCAGATGGAAGAGGGCGCAATTGCTGCGCCGACCTTCTTTGTGGACCGGGTCAAGGACATGCCGCCCGGTACGACCAAGGGTGCGTCAGCCTCAAACAATCTCGCCGTGCCGACCAGCGAGATCTTCATTCCCGCCCTGCTGAAGTCCAAGGGCTATCACACCCTGCATTTCGGCAAGTGGCACCTTGGATCGGTCAAGGGCACCCGTCCGGAAGAAAAGGGCTTTGACGAGAGCCTCGGCTTCATGTCCGGAGCATCCATGTTCCTGCCTGAAAATGACCCTAACGCGGTCAATTCCAAGCAGCCTTGGGACCCTATCGACCGCTTCCTATGGCCGAACCTGCCCTACATGGTGCAGTTCAACGGCTCCAAGATGTTTGCCCCTAAGGGCTACATGACCGACTACCTCACCGATGAGGCCGTCAAGTCGATCCATGCCAACCGCAACCGTCCGTTCTTCATGTACTTCACGCCCAACGCGATCCACACGCCGTTGCAGGCCAAGAAGGAGGACTATGACGCTCTGCCTCAGATCAAGGACCATCGTCTGCGGGTCTATGGCGCGATGATGCGCAATCTGGACCGCAATGTTGGGCGCATCTTGAAGCAGCTCAAGGACGAGGGGATCGATGACAACACCCTGATCATCCTGACCAGCGACAATGGCGGGGCGCACTATATCGGCCTGTCGGAGATTAACCGGCCGTTCCGAGGGTTCAAGGCGACATTCTTCGAAGGGGGCATTCGCTCGCCCTTCTTCATGCGCTGGCCCGGAACCATTCAGGCGGGTAGCCAGTTCCCCTATCCCGTGGGTCATATGGACATCTTGCCCACGGCCGCTGCAGCGGCAGGGGCTGACCTGCCTAAGGACCGGGTTATCGACGGTGTCGATCTAATGCCCTTCTTGCAGGGGAAGGCCACGGGGCGTCCGCACCAGACCCTGTTCTGGCGTTCAGGTCAGTATGAGGTTGTTCGTGATGGCGATTGGAAGCTTCAGTATAATGGTGCTCTGAAGAAGCTTTGGCTATTTAACCTCGCTGTTGATCCGACTGAGCAAAACAATCTTGCGGCCACGGAGTCTGCGCGGGTTGTGGCCATGCAGGCCCAGATCGGAAGAGCGTCGTGTAGGGAAAGAG
>CALFYB010000148.1 GCA_937952995.1 uncultured Caulobacteraceae bacterium | reverse complement strand
CAACGCGTGCGACCAATCCATTCCAGATCGGATTGAGATCGACCCCGGCATAGGCGTCATGGGTCAAGGCCGCCAACCCAATGACCGCCCGTCCCCGTGTCGTCATATCGGCTGGGGTCATGGGGCGGTCATATCCGTCGAGCGTGAGCCGGTCTGATGGGGCCAGTCTGCGCCTTATGTTAGGCGAGGTTGGTTACGATAGGGCTAAGAAGCATATTTCACACTGGCTGGTCTAGATCGACGCCACGATCCCCCATTGACACCGCCGCCCATCCGGCTTGGACTGTGCCAAAGGCCCCGATGCAGAGGGCAGGGTTAGGGAGATGGATGATGGATGGGTTTTCGGCACCGAAGTCTAAGGGTGCGATTGATCCTTGGGGCTTGCCGTTGGAGGGGTTGGACCCTAGCCGGGCAGAGCTGTTTCAGGATGGCTCGCACCTAGAGTTTTTCAAACGGCTGCGTCAAGAATCTCCGGTCCACTATACGCCTCAGAGCCAGTTCGGGGCCTTTTGGTCGATCACTCGGTTCCATGACATTATGGCGGTGGACACCAACCATCAGGTCTTTTCGTCCGACCGCGACATTGTCATTGGCGATAATCCAGAGGGCTTCGCGCCCCTGAACTTCATCGCCATGGACCCGCCCAAGCATGATGTGCAGCGGCGGGCGGCGACGCCTGCGGTTTCGCCTCGGCGGTTGCAGGACCTTGAGGTGCTGATCCGCGAACGGGTCTGCGCGATCTTGGACAGTTTGCCGGTGGGCGAGACTTTCAACTGGGTTGATCGGGTATCGATTGAGCTGACCACCCAGATGCTGGCCACCCTGTTTGATTTTCCTTGGGAGGATCGTCATCTGCTGCCGTTCTGGTCAGATGTGGTGACGGCGTCTGAGACGGTGGGCGTGGCTGTCGATATGGCCCAGCGCGAGCGCACCTTGATGGAGTGCCTCAGCTATTTCACCACCCTTTGGCATGAGCGGGCGGCGGCAGAGCCTCAGTTCGACTTCATTTCGCTGTTGGCCCACAACCCTGACACCAAGGACATGGTCAATGATCCGATGGAGTTTTTGGGCAACCTGATCCTGCTGATCGTCGGCGGCAACGATACGACGCGCAACTCGATTTCGGGCGGTGTCTTGGCCCTCAACCAGTTCCCGGGGGAGTATGACAAGCTCAAGGCCGATCCGAGCCTGATCCCCAATATGGTCTCGGAGATTATCCGCTGGCAGACGCCGTTGGCCCATATGCGCCGGACGGCGACGCAGGACATCGAGTTCCAAGGCCAACAGATCCGCAAGGGTGACCGGGTGGTGATGTGGTACATTTCAGGCAACCGCGACGATGAGGTGATCGAGCGGGCCGATGAGTTCATCATCGACCGCGACCGGGCCCGTCAGCACCTGTCCTTTGGCTTTGGCATCCATCGCTGCATGGGCAACCGCGTCGCCGAGATGCAGCTGCGTATCCTGTGGGAAGAGATCATGGCGCGGTTTGAGCGGGTCGAGGTGGTAGGTGAACCTGTGCGTTTGGCCAACAATTTCGTGCTTGGCTATACGGACCTGCCGGTGCGGTTGACCGCGAAGAGGTAAGGCAAACAAGGCCCCCTTCGGCCCTCCGGGCCACTTCCCCCAAAGAGGGAAGAGCTTGGCGTTCTAAATCTTCCCCCTCTGGGGGAAGTACCGGCGAAGCCGGGGTGGGGGGTTCTTTCTTTAAGAAGAAAACAAGTAAGGCCCTCACCCCTCCCTCTCCCTCAGGGAGAGGGCTAAGGACGGTGAAGCCCTCGCCCCCTTTGGGGGAGAGGGAGGGGTGAGGGGGATTTCATCCAATCCCGCCCATTGTCTCAACTCCACACCTGTCGAAGCGCGAGGATGGCTCTAGGCTCTCGCTAAGCTCAGTTGGATGACGTTGGTGCGTTCGGTGCGGAAGCCTGCCTCGCAGTAGCTGAGATAGAACTGCCAAAGGCGCCGGAACCGTTCGTCGAAGCCAAGTGGCTTGATCTCTTCCCAAGCCGCTTGGAAGCGGTCGGCCCATTGCACCAAGGTGTCGGCATAGTTCTGGCCAAAGCGCGACACCTCTCGCCATTCCAATCCGGCCCGCTGGGTTTCTTGCATCAGTCGTTTTTCGCTGGGCAGCATGCCGCCCGGGAAAATATATTTCTGGATGAAGTCTGCGCGGCTGCGATAGTCCGCGAACAGATCGTCCTTGATGGTGATGATCTGCAGTCCTGCCTGTCCGCCAGGCTTGAGCACATCGCGGACCTTATCGAAATAGGTCGGCCAATATTGTTCGCCGACAGCCTCGAACATTTCGATCGAAGCGACCCGGTCAAAGGTTCCTTTGACGTCGCGATAGTCGATCAACTGGATGTCAGCGCGCTCCGCGAGGCCGAGGTCAAACAGGCGCTTGCGGGCAAAATCATGCTGGGCTTGCGAGATGGTGACGCCTGTGACCTTGGCCCCGACCTCCTTAGCGGCATATTCGGCAAAGCCACCCCAGCCGCAGCCGATCTCAAGAACCGTCTGGTCGGTTTGCAGGTTCATAGAGCGCGCCAGCGTGGCGTACTTGTTGTGCTGGGCCTCGCTCAAGGGCTGGTCGGGTCGGTCGAACCTGGCCGACGAATAGGTCATGGAGGGGTCGAGCCAGCGCGAATAGAAGGCGTTGCCCAGGTCGTAATGGGCATAGATGTTGCGCTGTGAGCCCTTCTTGCTGTTGCGGTTCAACAGATGCGACAGGAAGTTGACGACCCCGACCAACGGGTTGCCATTGACGAGCCTGGCCAGACGATCCCAGTTCATGGTGAAGGCTTGCAGCACGGCTGACAGGTTTGGAGAGTCCCATTCATTGGCGATGAAACCCTCGCCAAAGCCGATATCACCGGAGGCCATGACCCGTCCGATGAAGCGGAAATCACGGATGATCAGCAAAGCGTCAGGCCCCGGCTCTGTGCCTTGCACACGAAAGGCCAGCCCAGACGGCAGCATAAAGCTCATCGAGCCATAGTGCCAATTGCTCTTGGATATGCGCACCGCCGTGCGAAATGCAGCCGGAGAACGACGCACTTCAGGCAAGGCTAGGGTCTCTGCCGTGACAAGAGGCAAATCGGCCAAGACCATCTCGGCGGGGTTAAGAGAAGCGACAGACATTAGAGCCCCTAAACAGATCGACGTGTGGCGTGACCAAGACTGACACCAGCCTTTGGCCCTGCAGGTCGGGCACCGAAAATGGCACCCTTGAACCAGAGGCGAACCGCCTCCCAGTGAATGGCCGCTACGACGCCCAAGGTCATGAGCGGCATAGCGAAGAACAGCTTGATCAGGGCCGCGTCGGTCAAGGCCTCGCGCCGCGCGATCAAGCTCGCAGTAAAATCTATCTCACCGTCGACCTGTTTGAGAATGGTCAAACTGAGACGTTCACCCGGTGGGGTGACCGTGAACCTATAGCCGCCCTCAACCCGGTAGAAGGGGGACACGTAAAGAAGCTTGTCGGCTTCGTGACGTTCCACCTCTAGGCCTTCGGTGGGCAACACATAGGCGTGGGTTTGACCA
>CALFYB010000147.1 GCA_937952995.1 uncultured Caulobacteraceae bacterium | reverse complement strand
CCAGGGCGCTGGATCCGGAGGTGTCGCCCCCCATCAGTCGCGCGAGCTGACGCGACAGGGACAGGCCAAGGCCAGCCCCCGAAATGCCTGCGCCGGTGCGGTCGATCCGGGCGAAGGGCTCAAAGGCACGGTCAATCTCGTCGGCGGTGAGGCGATGCACCCCCTGTTCCGACCCTTTCAGATCCGCGCCTCGCCACGCCGTCGGGCTATCGAACGGGGTCAAGACAACAGTGTCATAGACAACAGTGTCATGGCTCATCTCTTTACCCTCCCGCGTTTCGCTCAACACCCCCAGCATCTAGGCCGCCAATTTCGTTAGTGGCAATGCACAAGTCCCTGCAACGGGTTGTTGGCTTAGTGGCCATCATCGCTATGATCGGGGGCAACAAAAAGAAACCGGGCGCAAACACAGATGACCAGCGACATGATCACCCTGAACATCCATGGGCACGTGGCTGAGGTCCTGTTTCACAATCCGCCGCACAATCACGTCAATGTCGACCTATTGC
Source organism: uncultured Caulobacteraceae bacterium (assembly GCA_937952995.1). Taxonomy (GTDB): domain Bacteria; phylum Pseudomonadota; class Alphaproteobacteria; order Caulobacterales; family Caulobacteraceae; genus CAISGS01. The sequence continues at coordinate 5,235 of CALFYB010000147.1, read as the reverse complement.
GGGCGCTAGCCGACCAGCTTGAAGCCTTGGATGACAATCCCGAGATCCGCGCCGTTGTCCTGGCCTCCGAGGGTAAATCCTTCTGTGCGGGGGCCGATCTGGCAACGCGCGACGGTATGGGCGGGGTCAGCGCTGATCCGGTGCGGGAGTTCTATGATCAAGCCCTTCGGCTGTTTGCCTGCAAAAAGCCTATCGTCGCCGCCATTCAAGGCGCAACCATCGGGGCGGGCCTCGGCCTCGCCATCGCGGCGGACTATCGCATCGCTGCGCCGGAAGCCCGGTTTGCGGCCAACTTTACCAAGCTCGGCTTCCATCCCGGCTTTGGCCTGACCCACACCCTGCCGCGCCTGATCGGTGCCCAGCGCGCGAGCTTGATGTTCATGACCGCACGCCGGTTCAAGGCTGAAGAGATGCTGGGCTGGGGTCTAGTTGATCAAATCGCGGAAGCGGCGGAACTGCGCGGCACGGCCATGGCGCTGGCCCAAGAGATCGCTGAAAATGCACCGCTCGCCCTGCTGGCTACCCGTCAAACCCTTCGGGCCGGGCTGGTTGAGGCGGTGACAGCAGCCCTTGTGCATGAACATGCCGAACAGTCGATCCTGCGCCAGACAGCGGACTATGCCGAAGGGGTCAGTTCAGTATTCGAACGCCGGCCAGCAAAGTTCTTGGGCCGATAGGGCTGGACGCTACGTCCACTCGTCAAACGGGCTGAGTCTCGCGTTGATTTTTACAAGCGCGCCCACCTGTTGAAGGATCGCTTCAATTGCGTGTGGAGGGATATCGCAGCGGTAGAGCCGCGACTGATCTCGAAAAATGATGCCTTTCTGTTCGAGTGAAAGGCACTTTCGACGGATGGTTTGTCGAGGGATACCCGTCATGTCCGAAATACTTGCAATCGAAAGCACACCAACCGACAGCCGACTAATGCTTTCACGGCTAATTTGGGTTAGATCGCGCGTCGTGTCAGAAGCCGCCGCCAATATAAAAGCAAAAATTATGAACAGTTCAGTATGATCTTCAATTTTAGTTTTTAAAGTCACATCCTTATAAAATTGAATTATCCCGTTTGAGAAACTTTGAAGCAGTGCCACCTCACGAAGCGAGAATGATCTCTTCGTATTAGTCAAATTTGCGTCGTCGAATTCAGATTCGTCCATTTAATAAAATCCTGAAACGGCGTTTAAATTTACCATTTCCCAAACAAAACAAACTCGTTGATGATAATTGTACGCTGAAATAAATTAGGTCGTCAAAATGATTAAAAATGATCTATGCTCAATTTGTCGGATTTTTATCAAATTTGAAATTATGTTTTAATAATGTAATTTTTCATTTCATTTATAACTTCTCATTTATTTTTATTATTCCAGCAACTTGATTTGCCATTTCTTCCACCAGAGCAGCGGGAATGACGCATCGATAGAGGCGTGAGTGCTCACGAACGATCATGTTTCGAGCCTCCAGGTCGGCGCATTTGCGCCGAACAGTTTGCCTTGCAATTCCAGTCATGTCGGAAATGCTGGCGATAGAGAGCAACCCATCCGCGACAATATTGGTGCCTTCTCCACCTGATTGAATAACCATTCTAATTGTATCGGACATTGCTGAAAGTATAAATGCTGAAAATATGACATATTCAAGTTGATCAAGGTCTCCGACAATTAATGAGACCCTTCTTGGAAAAGATAACCACATGTTTGATATCGATTGGACGAATGAAAGATCCTTAAGTGAGAAAATTTTGCGATAATTATCCATTTGGACCCACCCCGATAAAAAATCGCATTCTTAATGTATGCCCGAATTACTATATTCGATAAAATTAACACTACTGAAAAATCTCAGGATCGCCACCGATTTTCGTTGGATTTTGGCCACAATCCCAGAGCCAAGAGACAGCCAATGGCTCAAAGTGACAGATTTTGATCAAATTGATCCAAATCAATTGAATTTGGTTTTTAAAATTCAAAATTTGACTAATTTTTGGCCGAAACTACCGAAGCTTATCCAAATAAAAAATAAAAATTATCGCAATGAATTTTCTCATGCGATGTTGTTCCAAAAATTTCTCAAATCGAAAAAATTTGTTTAATTTAATGTGTCAGGCAATTAAGGCCTACATTGTTAATTTGATTAGTATTTTTTGACCTAAGGCCAAATCATAATTCATAATTACAAAATGATATTTGATATTTCGTAATGAGCACCTGGAACGTCGAATAACCGCAGGGCGCATGCCATCACAGTACCACCTTCAAAATGATCATCTGTGATGAGGAATTCGACATGAGCATCGCAACCGTTTCCGCCACGACCATCCGCAAGAGCAGCAAACCACAAGCGCTGGTTCAACTCGAAGAGCAGGCTGCGCAGGCGACCCGTCTTATGAAGTTGGTCGCCAATGAACAGCGCCTGCTTTTGCTGTGCAAACTGACCGAGGGTGAGTGCCCCGTCGGTGATCTTGCTAACTATGCTGGCCTTGGTCTGTCGGCCACATCACAGCATCTGAGCAAGCTTCGCGCTGAAGAGGTTGTCGCGACGCGACGCGATGCCCAGACCATCTATTATCGTCTGGTTGATCCGGCCGCGATCCGCATCATCGAAACCCTGAGCGAAATCTATAAGCACTAGCGCTCAGCCGTTGGAATTGACCGCGTGATCTATTTTCTCGCCGATCATCCCGACACGGCCCGCGAGGCGGACGAAAGCACCAATGCCCTGCTCTCAGACCAGTTGAGCCTCTTGGATAACCAAGCGGTTCGCTGGACTGCGGCCCGCAAGGCTCAGGTCGTATCGGCAGTTTCGCTTGGCCTGCTCAGTGAACAGGATGTGCTGCAGCGTTTTTCCATCTCCTCCGAAGAGATCGCAGACTGGCGTCAAAGGCTTCGTCTGAATGGATTTCGGGGGCTGCAAGGATTTCGGGCTTTGAACCGGCGCGATCAGCACGACCGAACCGAACAAAAGGGCGAGGACTGCGCCAAATGACCCACCAAACCACCGCGCAACTGACTGGCCTGCTAGATCAGGTCAACCAGATCATGGACCGCCAGATGCGACACCGGATCACGCAGCATAATCGCGTGGTCAGTCGCCTCGGCTCCTTGATGCGGCTTGGCGCGCCCGTCCAGGCCACCGTTCCGACCAGCCCGTTGGCCCTCAAGACCCCGGCCCCGGCCCCCACACCTAGCGCACCGGACGACAAGCGCGGCAGGATGTTGACCAGCCTCTATCGGGTGCTCAACGCCACGGCCCGCCTTGGCGAACTGGATGATGATCTCGACGAGGTGGTCAACACCGTCATTCAACGCAGCGAAGATACCCGCGCCAAGATGGTCGAGTTGGACCAAAAACTGCAAACCCTAGCGGCGATATCGCGTCAGCAGAAAGTCGCCCTAGCCCGCGCATCCGACGTCGCTCAGAGCCTAGAACTTGCCCGCGTCAATGCCGTCACCCATGCCGACACCCTGCGCAACCGCCTGATCAGCCGCACCGAAGAGGTCCGCGCGCTAGAACGTCAACTCAAGCAGATGCGCGAACAGCTCATCATCGCGCAAAATGCCCAGATCGCTGTCTTCGAAAATGGCTGGTCGGACGAGGGGGCTTAAACGGCGCCTCTAACGCTCTAGGTGCGGCGTTAGATATTGGCAGACGGCCGCCTTGGCCTCCGCGATCCAAACATCAGGATTTTCGGAGGTATTAAACAGGGCAAGGTCTAGAACGCTGTTGCCAATATCAACCGCGACGCGCGCCACCTGCATGGCACGGGTGGGGTTCAAGCCACCCCGGGCCATTAGGAAATCCGACAAAAAGGCAGCCGTCTCAAGTGACTCCTCTCGGTCGAAGGACTGCAATTCAGGCAATGACAGCACGGCCAATCTCAAGGCGTTCCCGCCGGGCTGATCTTGCCGACGACGTGCGGCAAAATCGATAATCTGCTCCATCGTCACACGCCAATCGCCACCCGCAAGGACGGAAGCCACGGATCGATCTGCGGCTTTGAGCCAAACTTCGCGATTTCGCTTAATGATCGCCACAAGGATCAAATATTTGTTGGGGAAATATTTGTAGAGGGTCGCAATGTTGATACCGGCCGCTTCGGCAATGACAGTGGTTGTCAGGGCGTCATGACCCTTTTCTTGCAAGAGAATCTCGGTTGCCGTCAAAATACGCTCCACCGTCCCCTCGTCCTTGGCACGGTTGGATTTGGCGCGAATGCGGCTATCGAACGACAGGGACATTAGGACGACAACTTCATTTGAACGGGACGTGATTCGGCGCGCTTCTTAAGGCACCGCAAATAAAGCAATTACTTGCTTACACTGTCAAGTGAGAGGCTTGGTAGGAAGAGGTGGCTCAGCTGACGGTCCGGCCTCAAGAGGTCTTTTAAGGCTCAAAATGCGGCTCTAAATATCGGCAAATGGCGGCTTTGGCCTCTGCAAGAAAGACCTCATCACCCGGCGACTGGTCAAAGAGCGACAGGTCGAGAATACTGGTCGCAATCTCAACCGCGACCCGCGCCACCTGCTCGGCATAGGTCGCGTCCAAGCCGCCTCGCGCGACCAATAGCCTCGCAAGAAACGACGCGGTCTCGGCCGTCTCCTCGCGATCAAAAGGCTGCAAGTCCGGCGACAAACGCATTGCTAGGCGCATGGCCTTGCCTCCGGGCTGATTGATCCGGCGTTGAGCCGCAAAGTCTAAGATGGCTTCCAGCGTGGCTCGCCAATCCGAACCGGCACCGATAGAGGCGAGGGATTGGTTTGCCGCCTCGAGCCAGCCGCCGCGATTTCGCTTGGTCATCGCGATCAGGATAGACTGCTTATTGGGATAATATTTATAGAGGGTCGCGATGTTGATCCCAGCCGCCTCGGCAATGCGATTGGTGGTCAGGGCGTCATAGCCTTGCGTTTCCAACAATATCCCGGTCGCCTCAAGAATGCGCGCCGCCGTCTCCTTACCCTTGGGCCGGGTCGGTTTGGTGCGCATAGGCTTGTCGTAAGATAGGGCCATTGGTACGTGACCTCCGTTTGACCAGTCTTCTATGAAGGCCCTGATCAAGGGCTAATGAGCTAAAGCAATTACTTGCTTATTATGTCGCATCCGGCAATGGTCAATGACAAAATAACCCCCCAAAATGGATATTGGAAATGGGATCGGAACTTTGGCGCCTCGACGCAACAGACCTTAGCGGCCTGATCCGCGCGGGTAAGGTCTCGAGCCGAGAGGTCGTCACCGACG
>CALFYB010000146.1 GCA_937952995.1 uncultured Caulobacteraceae bacterium | reverse complement strand
GAGCGGCTGGGACGGGTGGCTTGAGGGAGTAACGTCTGATGCAGGCTCTTCGCACCGCCGCGACCGGCATGGCCGCCCAGCAGCTGAACGTCGAGGTCATCTCGAACAACATCGCCAACATGAACACCGTTGGCTTCAAGCGCCAACGGGCTGAGTTTCAAGACCTGCTCTATCAGAACGTTGAGCGGATGGGCGCTCAGTCGTCCGATACGGGCACCATCGTCCCGACCGGCATTCAGATTGGTTCGGGCGTGAAGGCCGGAGCCATCTATCGGATTACCGAGCAGGGTACGCCGACCTTGACTGGCAACAAGCTGGACATGGCCATCGATGGCCGCGGCTTTTTCCAGGTCCTGATGCCTTCGGGGGAAACCGGCTATACGCGCGCTGGCAACTTCTCCAAGAATGACCAAGGCCAGTTGGTGACCAAGGACGGTTACTTGGTTCAGCCCGCCATCACCATCCCGCAAAATGCCACCGACATTTCCATTTCGGCCAGCGGCCAGGTCCAGATTGTACAGCCCGGCGCGACCGCTCCGGTCCTGCTCGGCCAGCTGCAATTGGCGACCTTCTTCAATGAAGCCGGTCTCGAAGCTATCGGCGGCAATATGTACCTCGAAAGCGGCGCTTCCGGCGCAGCAGTCATTGGTTCCCCAGGCGTCGAAGGGGTCGGCAAGATCATGCAGTCCTATACCGAAGCCTCGAACGTCGATGCTGTGACCGAAATCACCAGCCTGATCGTGGCTCAGCGCGCCTACGAGATGAATTCCAAGGTCATCACGACCAGCGACCAAATGCTGGCCGCCGCCTCACAGCTGAAGGGCTAGGGTCATGCGCGCCGTCGCCATCGCTCTGAGTTTCGCAAGCCTTCTGATCAGCGGTTCTGCCTTGGCCGGACAGCCGGTAAACCTGCGCAGCGAGTTGGTCGATGGCAACGGTCAAGTCACGCTCAGCGACCTGTTCGACAATACCGGGTCAGCGGGCAATGTCGTCGTCGCCAATGGCGTCGAACCTGGCCGCAATCAGGTGCTGGATGCTACCCAAGTGCAGCGACTGGCACAGCGTTACGGCCTCGACTGGTCCAACAGTACGGGCCTGCGGCGTCTGATCGTCCGCTCGGGGATCGAGGCCGCACCGACGCCATCGTCTGTTCGTCCCACAGCGACAGCCCGTTCCGCCTCGTCGGCTATGACCGAAGTCCTGACCTATAGCCGCAGCCTATCTTCGGGCGATATCATCCAAGCCGAAGACCTGACCTATGGCCAAGTTTTGGTTCAGGCTGTGCCCAACGATGCGCCGCGCAATGCGGACGACGTCATTGGTTTGAGCGTCAAGCGCCCCCTGCGAACAGGGCAGGCCGTATCAACGCGGGACCTTCTCGCCCCCCTCGTGATCCACCGCGACGATCTCGTGCAGGTCACCTATCGCGACGGAAGCATCATTCTCAGCCTTGAAGCCAAGGCCATGAGCAATGCGGCTGTGGGCGAGCTTTTCACCCTGCAAAATACCAGCTCCAAAAAGTCCATCGAAGCGGTGGCAACCGGTCCGGGCAAGGCCTTGACGGGTCCTGAAGCTGCCCAAGTTCGCCGAGAGCCAACGTCACGCCGTTTGGCTTTTGCCCAATGATCCTGAATAAGCGAGTTCATCCAATGACATCTGCCAAAGCGCTTCGTTCCCTGATCGTCCTTGTGGCCCTGCCCATGGCCGCCTGCTCGACGGTTACAAGTGCCATTCGCGGACCTGAGATGACCCCGATGGGCTATCCCGCGCAATTGGTGCCTCAATATCAACAGGTTATGATGCAGCCAACGTCACGCGAAACAGGACCAGCCTCGGCCAACTCCCTTTGGCGCAATGGTGCTAGAGCCTTCTTTATAGACCAGCGTGCCAGCCGGATCGGCGATATCCTCACCGTTCAGATCGAAATTGACGACAGTGCCGACGTTTCCAATGCGACAGACCGGTCACGCAACAGCACAACGACGGGTCAGGTCGGGGGCGTGTTCGGGCTGGAGTCCACGCTCGGGCGGCTCTTGCCACCGGGCTTCGATAAGACACCAGGCCTCAACTATGGCGGCACGACCACCGGATCCGGCAGCGGCTCGGTCAAGCGTCAGGAAAAGATCTCCCTCACCGTCGCGGCTCTGGTCTCGCAGGTCCTGCCCAATGGCAACATGATCATTCAGGGCCGCCAAGAGGTTCGGACCAATGGCGAAGTGCGCGAACTGACCGTTGCCGGGATTGTGCGTCCTGAGGACATCACCTCGACCAACACGATCAAGCACACGCAAATTGCTGAGGCGCGCATCTCTTATGGTGGGCGCGGCGATATCAGCCGTATGCAAAAGACCCCCGCAGGACAGGCCTTGGTCGAGACCTTCTCACCCTTCTAATCTGAGCGAAGTCTGATTGAGCCAAGGACGCGGCGTCTGCTAGCATAGGGCCATGACCCTTGCGCTCTACTCCCATGCTGACATGGAACATCATCAGCCCGGCCCCGGCCATCCCGAGCGCTCGCAGCGTTTGGGGGCCGTTCTTGATGCCTTGGCCGATGCTTCGGATCTGAACCTGCTGCGGCGGGAGGCCAGTCTTGCCTCGCTGGATGATTTGCAAAGGGTTCATCCGCGCGCCCATCTGGAGCGCCTGCTCGCGGCCTCGCCTCTTGAAGGCCTGCATGAACTGGACCCGGACACGTTCCTTTCTCCCGGCAGTGTCGCGGCTGCCCGGCGCGCGGCCGGAGCGGTGATCGACGCGGTCAAGGGTGTGGTCAATGGCGATCATGATCGGGCCTTCTGCGCCGTTCGTCCGCCCGGGCACCATGCAGAGCCAGACACCGCTATGGGTTTTTGCGTCTTTAGCAATGTGGCCGTCGCGGCACGGGTCGCCCAGAGCCTTGGCCTCGCCCGCGTTGCGATTGTCGATTTTGACGTCCATCACGGCAATGGCAGCCAAGCTGTGGTGGAACGTGACGCCAGCCTATTTTTGGCCTCGATCCATCAGGCCCCGCTCTATCCGGGAACGGGCGACCCGTCGGAGACGGGCGTGGGCAATGTCGTCAATTGCACAGTTCCGCCCCATGCCCCTCGGTCCCAATGGCAAAAGCGCTTTGAAACCTTGATGCCCGCCTTGGATGATTTCGCACCCGACCTCGTTCTGATCTCAGCAGGCTTTGACGCCCATGCAAGAGATCCTCTTGGCGGGCAGTCCCTTCAGGCGGAAGATTACGCATGGGCGACCCGCGCCATCTTGACCGTTGCGAGGCGTCATTGCGCGGGGCGGGTTGTGTCCTCGCTCGAGGGCGGGTACGACCTACAGGCTTTGGGGCAATCAGCATTGGCGCATGTCCGCGCCTTGCAGGAGGGGTGAAGTCTTAGAACGCGACGCTTCGACGTTTTAAGAATACAGCAAAATGGCTACTGAACCGTCGCCGAACCCGTCTGACCTGCCGACCACCCGTTCGGGTGACAGCGCGCCTGTGCGTATTGTTTTGGCGCGCCATGGTGAGCCCGCCCTTTCGCGTAAGATAAATCTCCCTCCAAAAGGCTACCTGTCTTGGTGGGCGAAATATGAAGAGGGCAGCCTGAAGGCTGGGCAGACGCCTCCTGCAGACCTCGTTGCCATCGGCCAAGCCGCCGACATTATCATCGCCTCAACCCGCCCCCGCGCGATTGAGAGCGCGCAGGCCGTTTGTGACGGGCGGGCCTTTAGCTCAGATGCTCTGTTCATCGAGGCCCCCCTTCCTCCCCCGCCCTTTCCCAGCATTGTGCGCCTGTCGCCGAGGCACTGGGGTTTTCTGTCGCGTTTCTGGTGGTGGTTCTTCAACAATCACGCCGGGCAGGAAAGCCGCGCTGAGGCAACGGTTCGGGCCGCTGAGGCCGCTCGGCAGTTGAGCGACATGGGCGATCAGGGCCGCAACGTCCTCGTCGTCGCCCATGGCTTCTTCAATGAAATGATCGGTCTGGAATTGAAACGTCTGGGCTGGAAGTTGGTCAAGGATCAGGGCT
>CALFYB010000145.1 GCA_937952995.1 uncultured Caulobacteraceae bacterium | reverse complement strand
GGACCTTCGACGGCGGCCCTGATGAAGGTGCACGCCAGCAACTATGTCATTCAAGGATTCACATCGGCAGTGTCCGAAGCCGACATGGCCGATGTCGCCCATGCGCATGGTCTGCCCTTGATCGTTGATTTGGGGGCGGGAAGCCTGATTGATCTGAGCGTCTATGGACTGCCCAAGGAGCCTATTGTTGCGGATATTATCGCTCGCGGGGCCGACCTTGTGACCTTCAGCGGCGATAAACTGCTGGGTGGACCGCAGGCCGGTCTTATCGTGGGCAAGAAGGCGCTGATTGATCGGATCAACCGCCACCCGCTAAAGCGGGCCCTTAGGGTCTCGAAGCTAACCCTAGCGGCGCTTGAAGCCACCTTGATGGCCTATCGACACCCAGAGCGTCTTGCGATTGACCTTCCGACGTTGCGGCTTCTCACCCGGCCGCTTGGGGAAATTTCAGCCATGGCCCAGCGGATAGAGCCGACCTTAGCGGCGGCCTTGGGCACGGCTTGGACGGTCACAACCGAGCCTGTTCTTAGCCAAGTGGGCAGCGGTTCCTTGCCGGTTGATGTCATCCCTAGCGCGGCTCTGGTCTGCCGCTTTGAGGCGAAGAAGGCGGGGAAGGCCTTAAAGGATTTGGCCACGGCATTGCGGCAACTGCCCATACCCATCATCGGGCGGGTGACGGACAATAGCCTTGTACTGGACCTTCGTTGCCTCGAGGACGAGGCTGATTTCTTGGATCAGCTTGGGATGTTAGGCGGTAGGGTGCCGAGGTGATCCCCCGTGGGAGACGGGAGATCACTGGGTCGGAAGGCCGCTAGAACGCAGCCTTGACGGTCACGCCGTAGGTTCTGGGATCGCCGGGCTGGCCCGCAATGAGACCGGTATTGCTCGGGCCGACAGTCAGCAGTTCAAAATAGTCTTGGTCGAAGGCGTTGCGCACCCAACCGAAGATGTTCAGCCCCTTTGCATCGCGCACACCGAACCGGAAATTCGACAGGGCGTATCCGTCCACCAGCGTGTAGGCCGATGGCGAGGCATTGGACGAGAAGTTGGAGCGGTAGCTTCCATCATAGCCCAGATAGACCTCAACCTCTCTGCCGAGGAGTGTCGTCGGAGCATTTGCCTCTGCACCGAACGACACACTCCATTTGGAAACGCCGGGCAGGCGTTGACCGGAGATGTCACAGTTGGCGGGGCTCAGGCCTCCGGGCGTGCCGGGTGCGCTCGGTACTTGGCTGCCCGTCGCAGTGGTTCCGCCCGAAAGCTCAGGAGGGCAGGGCGCGTCGATGAACTTGCGGTAGGTTGCGTCCGTGTAGGCCCCGTTGGTGTAGGCGTTGAACCGCGCGTTGGGCCTAATCGAAAAATCGGCTTCTATCCCTTGGCTGCGAACCTTGCCTGCGTTGGCGAGGTAGCCGCGAAGGACGCCGAGTTGGCCGTTGGTCACCGTCGCCTGATAGTCTTGGATGTCGGTTCGAAAAGCTGAGAGGTTTAGGGTCGCGCGGCGTTCCCAAAGCTGAACCTTCAGGCCGGTTTCGAAGTGATTGACGTCCTCTGGCTTGATCGTGCTGGCCGCCAAGATGGGGTTGCCCGCCGCATCGGTGGGCAGGCCGTTCTGATTGATGCCGCCCGTTTTGAAGCTCTTGGCATAGGTCCCATAGGCCAAGATATCCGGCGCGATCCGATAACTGACCGTGAGGTCATAGCTGAAGTTCCACGCATCGAAGCTGGGTGCGCTGAGTTGGGGTGAGAAGACCGCCAACTGCGCGGCGCGGCGAGCACCGGTCTGGCCAAAGAGCACTGGAAGCCCCTGACCATCAAAGACTAGCCGCTGATAGAAGCCGTCCTTCTTGTCGTAGTTCAACCGGACGCCCGGTTGGATCGTCAAGGCGTCCGTCACCTTCCAACTGGCCTGCCCGAAGACGGCGAAGCTGGTGTTTTTCAGATACTGGGTGTTACGCGCCACGAGGCCGTCCAGAACCGTTGGGTCATTGGACAAGGGGTTGCTGGGGGCGATGTTCCAGCGGCTGGAGGCGGCCCCTTGCTGCTCGGTGCCTTGAGTGTCGACCCGCTGCTTAAAGGCGAAGGCCCCGACGACAAAATCTAAGTCTTGGCTATCGTAGTTGTAGCGTAGCTCTTGTGTGTACTGATCTTGCTGCGAGGGATTTTGCGATTTGGTGACAATGGGTAGGCCCGTGAAGTCTCGGTCACTCGCTGGCTTCCAGTCCCAAAAACGCCAGGCGGTAACAGAAGTCAGCGTGCCACGACCGAGACCCCAGACCACCCGCGCTGAGGCTCCGCCGATCTTGTTGCCGGCATTGAGGTCGGCATCGACATCGGTCAACCGGTCGAACGGGTTTGTGCTGACAACGCTATAGTGCTGGGCCGCTGCGAGCCCTGCATATTGCCGGTTTAAGGGTCGTTGGGTTGCACCGGTGCGCACGAAGATCTGGGCGCAGCACTCCGCATCCTGTTTGTTGTAGTCCGCAGCAAGCGTGATGACGAGGGCGTCCTTGGGCTTGAACAGCAGTTGCCCGCGAACGCCAAGATTATCCTGTCCATTGACCCAGTTGTGGCTCGTGACGTTGTAGATGGCCCCGCGCCGGGTGGTTGACGAAAGGGCAATTCGTGCCGCGAGGTTTTCGCTCAGTGGTCCCGACACAACGGCCTTTGCCTGCCTAAAATCGAGATTGCCAACCGAGAGTTCCGCCTTGGCTTCAAAGTCAAAGGTGGGTTGATTGGTCGTGATATTGACCGCTCCGGCCGACGTGTTCTTGCCGTAGAGCGTGCCTTGAGGACCCCTTAAGACTTCGATCTGGGCCACATCGAGGAAGTCGAAGGTCCCAGTTGCAACGCGGGCATTATAGACATCGTCCACGTAAAAGCCGACGCCCTGATCAAACCCGTCGCTGGTGAGGCCAAAGGGAACGCCGAGGCCGCGAATATTGACCGCCGTATTGCGTGGGTTTGAGGAATAGAACTGTAGGGTAGGGGTGAGCTGTTGCAGACGGCTGATGTTGAATGCCCCGGTCGCTTCGACCTTTTCCCCACCGACGACCGTGATGGCTAGCGGCACAGCCTGCGCGCTTTCCTGACGCCGCCGCGCGGTCACAACGATGGTATCTTCGGCGCTCGCGGACTGTTCAGATAGGGGCGGAGATGCAGCAGGTCCTGCCTCTGCAATTGCTGCTGTCGCAACGCTGCTCAAAAGGGTGGCCATGGAGATGGCTCGAACAGTGGCGGTCAATCTTACTGACGGATTCATAGGTCGTCCCCTTGTGAGTGATTGAGGGACGCTATATTCCTTTAATGCCTACTGATTAAATAGGTTATTAGTGGGGTGGCGATTAGATTTTCTGGTCCTCATATCCGCGTCGGTTATCTCTCGCGCTCTAAGCCCTTCGGGCCTTCAGCCAAGCCGCACCGGATCTTGTCACCTGCATCAGGGCCGCGAAAGGCGATATCTGGATATTGGCCTTTCCGGTTCGGGCCAGAGCATCAAGTTGGGCGTAGTACCAATAGGTGATGGCAAATCCTTCGACCGACTTCAGCAAATTCAATCCACCGAGAAACTGGAGCATCGGGGGCAAGAGCCGAAGCTTGGTTTCCCAACGGTCGAGCTCATCGGCTCCGGCCAGCAGTTTCGCTGGACCTGCCGTGTCGACGCAAAGGGGTCGGCCCAGGCCGATAATGTCGGCTCCGCCCTGTTCCAGCGCCGCATTCATGGCTGCACGGGTGCGAAATCCGCCCGTGACCATCAGGGGCATGGTCAGGGATTGGCGCATGGTCTTGGCAAAATCGACGAAATAGGCCTCGCGCTTCGCCGTCGAGGCCTTTTGAACCGGCATGTCGATCGGTTCCATTCCAGCCAGATCCATCATGGCGGGCTGCTCATAGGAGCCGCCAGAAATTTCTAAGAGGTCGACCCCTGCAGCCTGCAACCAACCGGCCACAATGATGCTGTCCTCAAAAGCAAATCCGCCCTTTTGGAAGTCTGCCGAATTGAGTTTGACCCCGATGGGAAAGTCGCGGCCAACACCTTGGCGAACCCGAGCAATAACCTGCATCAGCATCCGTGCCCGATTTTCAAGCGAGCCACCCCACTGATCGGTGCGTATATTGGCGCGAGGGCTCAGAAACTGTGACAAGAGATAGCCGTGAGCCGCATGGATCTGCACACCGGTGAAACCTGTCTCTCGGGCGACTTCGGCGGCTACACCAAAGCGCTCGATCAGGTCTAAAATTTCAGCTTCAGTCAGGGCTTCAGGAACGCCAAACTGCTTACCGGGTAGGCCTAGGGCGACGGCCGAAGGGGCCTTTGGATGCGGATTGACGCTGATCTGCGTCTGACGACCGGCGTGGCTGATCTGCATCCATATATGGCCACCCGCGCGGACGCCGGCCTTGGCCATAGCCCTTAAGCCGTCAAGCGCGAGGCTGTCGGGCCGCCGGTCTATAATGACGTTGCCTGGACGTTCGAGGTGGTCGCCGTCGATTTGCACATTGCCCGTGATCAGCAATCCGCAGCCCCCGTCGGCCCAAAGTCCGTAGAGGCGTTCCAATTCAGGCGTCGCGCGGCCCTGAGGATCGGCCAGACCTTCGGTCATGGCACCCTTGGCAAGGCGGTTTGGCAAGGTCTCGCCGCATGGCAAGACGAGGGGATCCGCTAGGTTTGTCATGGAGGGCTCCTCAGTGATCGACGTGGTTTAGATCATAGTCGTGCTATGGGGCAAAGGCCGGATCGCATGGGCCAATAGAAATGGACTTATAGCGCGCCGCGCTTAATCGTTCCATTTTGCAAGCAGTAAATCATCGTAATGATAGAATTTAAAAATGTCATTCGTGTCGATCCTTCACGCATGAAAGTCAGATATTTATGGTTTTGAATATAAGGCTCATCAGATTGACTTCCATCATTTCTATTCGGGCCTTAAAAGTTTGATTTCTAGGATCGCTTATCGGGTGTTCCACGATGGGTTCTTTGCGGGATCAGCACATGGATCAAAAAAAGCCCCGGTTTGAAAACTACTATTGGATCGCGGCCTTCTTGGGCGTGCTGGCCATTCAATATTGCGCATCACTCGCTTCGCGGGTTGTCGAGATTCCCTATAGCCGGTTCGAGCAGCTGTTGAACGCCGGACAAATTACCGAGGTGGCGGTTTCCTCCCAGTTCGTTCAGGGCCGCCTGAAGGAGCCGATCAACGGAAAGCGGGACTTCATCTCTGCCCGGGTTGAGCCCCAAATAGCGGCTCAGCTCCAACGAACTGGCGTCCAATATTCTGGCCGAATTGAAAACAGTCTTCTCCGAGATGTCTTATCTTGGAGCCTGCCTCTGCTGCTGTTCTTCGCCCTATGGGCCTATTTGATCCGGAGAGCCGGGGTCGGGGGACTGATGCAGGTCGGCCGAAGCCATGCCAAGATCTATGTCCAGTCCAACACCGGGGTGACGTTCGAGGACATTGCCGGGGTCGACGAGGCCAAGGAAGAGCTCAAAGAAATCATCGATTTTCTCAAGGATCCCAAGGCCTATGGCAGGCTCGGGGGCCGGATGCCCAAGGGTATACTCCTGTTAGGTCCGCCCGGAACCGGCAAGACCCTTCTGGCCAAAGCCGTGGCTGGAGAGGCCAAGGTTCCCTTCTTCTCGATCTCGGGCTCTGAGTTTGTCGAGATGTTTGTCGGCGTTGGCGCGGCGCGTGTGCGCGACCTGTTCCAACGCGCCCGTGAGCTCGCCCCAGCGATCATTTTCATCGACGAGCTGGATGCTCTGGGCCGGACACGCGGCCCCTATGCCTTTGGCGGACAGGATGAAAAGGAGCAGACTCTCAACCAGCTTCTGGTCGAGATGGACGGTTTTGACACCAGCGTCGGGGTGGTTCTGTTGGCGGCCACCAACCGTCCTGAAATCATAGATCCAGCGCTGCTGCGCGCGGGGCGCTTTGATCGTCAGGTCCTGCTCGACCGGCCGGACAAAAAGGGGCGGCTGGATATTCTCAAGGTTCACACGCGCCGCGTCATAATGGACCCCGATATTGATCTGGAAGCCATAGCCGCCTTAACGCCCGGCTTCACGGGCGCGGACCTCGCCAATCTGGTCAATGAGGCGGCATTGCTAGCGACCCGAAGCCAGGCCGTCGCCATTGGGATGGCTCACGTCAATGAAGCTATTGAGCGCATCGTCGCTGGCCTTGCTAAACATAGCCGCCTGCTGAACCTCAAAGACCGTCAGATTGTCGCCTATCATGAGATGGGGCACGCCATCATAGGCCTGTCCCTGCCGGGCGTTGAACGGGTCCACAAGGTGTCCATCATTCCGCGAGGCATGGGCGCGCTTGGCTATACAATCCAAAGGCCGACCGAGGACCGGTTCATTATGACCAAGGAGGAGCTGGAGAACAAAATATGCGTCCTGCTCGGCGGCCGCGCATCGGAATGGCTTGTCTATCAGCAGCTGTCGACGGGGGCGGCTGATGACCTGATCAAGGTCACCGACATCGCCCACAGCATGGTCACACAGTTCGGCATGTCAAAGTCGCTTGGCCCGGTGTCCTACGACCACGAGCCCCGGAAAATCTATTCGGCCAATGGCATGGCTCAACCGGTCCTGCTTGATCGGGAAAAGGGCAGGGCGGCTTTGGACGCCATAGACGCCGAGGTTCGCAGCATCATTGAAGCGGCGTTTGACCGGACGCTAGAAATTCTAAAGGCCAAGCGCGCGGCATTGGATCAAGGCGCTCAGCTTCTGCTTCAAAAGGAAACCCTAGAGGCCGACGAGCTCAAGGCCCTCATGGCGCCGAACCTGGAACAGCCGCGTTGATGCAGGTCAATGCTGGGCGTCAGGATTTCATGACTATGGACGCATGGATTTTCAGTCGCCGCCCTTTGTCGATCGTGCTCAAGCCGGGCGTAAACTGGCCTTAGCCTTGGCGTCGCTCGGTCTGAAGAATGGCGTTGTCTATGCCCTGCCGAGGGGCGGCGTTCCCATTGGGTTTGAGATCGCCAAGGCGTTGCACGTGCCCTTAGACCTTTGCCTTGTTCGAAAGATCCCGGCCCCGGGTCAGCCAGAACTGGCTCTGGGCGCGGTCGTCGATGGGGATCGCCCTCAACTGGTCGTCAACGAGATTGTCCAGCAATTGACAGGAGCCTCTGCGGCCTATCTCGAGCAAGAAAAGGCGCGCGGGCTGGCTGAGATCGAGCGTCGACGTCGCCTCTATTTTGGAGGCCGGGCCCAGATCGACCCGGCGGGCAAGACGGCCATCATCGTGGATGACGGCTTAGCGACCGGTGCCACAGCGCGCGCCGCGATACAGGCCCTTCGCCGTCAGGGTGCAGGCCGCGTAGTCTTAGCGGTCCCCGTCGCGCCAAAAGACACAGCAAAATCTATGCGCTTGGAGGTCGATGATCTGGTGTGCCTTCTCGAGCCCGCTAATTTTGGCGGTGTGGGAGGCTATTATGCTGACTTTCATCAGCTTTCCGACGACGAGGTGCTGGATTGCCTGAGCCGTGCAGAGACGGAACTGCCTTCGTCGCCTGTTGCCAAGGACCTCTAGCGAACCCGGTTCAAGTGCCCAGATAGCCACAGGGTTGCGCGCCTCACCACCTTGTCCATTGCGCCCGGTTCCTCGAACAGATGGGTCGCGCCGGGGATGACATCCAACTCTGAAGCTGCGCCCAAGAGGCTGTGGGCCTGACGGTTCCAGGTCAAAACCGGTTCGTCGTTTCCACCGACGATCAAGAGGCAAGGGGCTTTGACGTGGAGCAGTGCGTCTCCGGCCAGATCCGGACGGCCGCCGCGTGACACCACGGCGCTAACCAGTCGAGGCCTCAAGGCTGCCGCCTTCAGCGCTGCCGCTGCGCCCGTGCTTGCACCAAACAGGCCGATGGGAAGATCAAAGAGCGCGGCATGGCCATGGGACCAGTCGATGGCCTGCACGAGGCGCTCGGCCAGAAGGTCGATATCAAAGACGTTCATCCGGTCTCTGGCCTCGTCTTCGGTCAGTAGGTCAAACAGAAGGCTTGCTAATTCGACCTCAAACAGACCATCCGCAACCTGTTGGTTTCGAGGGCTGAGCCGACTGGACCCACTGCCATGAGCAAAAATCACCAAGCCCCGGGGCCTGTCCGGCAGCCTGAGGTCCCCCGGCAGATCCGTCGGAGGAATTGACACGGAAATGGGTTGTTGAAGCAGGGTCATGGCGGGTCTCGCGCGAGAATTGGCCATGTTAGCAGCCCAAGCCTTGCCAGCTTTGATCGTCGTCAAGGTGCTTGCTGACAAAGGGGGATGAAATCGCCAGATCGTAGAATGGAGCGTTCGACGTGACAGTTCCGGTGATTTCAGAGGCCGATGCGCGCCTAGAGCTGATGAGGCAGAGGGCTGAGCCCTTGGCTCCGCTTGAGGATGGCGACGCATTCGCAGCCGCGTTCGACCGCTTTGCAGACGCCAAGGTCGTGCTTTTGGGTGAGGGGACGCACGGCACCTCGGAATTTTATCGCGCCAGAGCCGCCATCACCCGGCGGCTGATTGACCGGCACGGCTTTCGGATTTTGGCGATTGAGGGAGACTGGCCTGATGTTGCTGAATTTGACCGGTTTGTCCGCAATCGCGGCACTTGGGGCCAGCAGCCCAGCTTCGTGAACTTTCCAAGGTGGATGTGGCGTAATGAAGAATTTTCGGCCCTGATCCATGACCTTCGACAGTGGAATCTGCAGCGAGACGCCGCCGACCGCGCAGAGATCCGGGGGCTAGATGTCTACAGTCTCACCCAGTCTCAGGCGCAAGTGGTGCGCTATCTGGATCAGGTTGATCCCGCCGCCGCCGCCGTCGCGCGGCATCGTTATGGCTGTCTGCGGGCCTATTTTGACGAGCCACAGCGCTATGGAGCTGCGGTGCAGTACGGCGCGGACGATTGCGAGGATCAGGTGGTCGCTCAGCTTGTCGATCTGCTGCAACGCC